>JADHMO010000009.1 GCA_016779995.1 Flavobacteriales bacterium | reverse complement strand
CAGATGCTGACGGTGATGCTTGGAACGTAACTGGCGAAGATATTTCTTCAGCTATTGGTCGTTCGGGTAATGTTGGTATTGGCACGGCTTCACCTACATCAAAGTTTCAGATAAATTCTGCTGCTACTGCAGTTCCTGCATCTGGTTTAGTTAGGTTGGGTAATGCGGATTATTCTAATGAGACGAATAATGTGATATTATCCATGGCGCCTGGTGTTATGCGTATGGATGCGCCTGGAGTAGTTGGTGGTCGCTTTATAGTTGGTTCTGATGGTAAGGTTGGTATTGGTACTGGTTCCCCTGGGGCTAAATTACACGTTGTTGGTAATGCTAAGATTACTAGCATGTCAGCTGGAACATCTTCTGATAGCGTTGTGGTTGCAGGTACAGATGGTCTATTAAAGAAATTACCACAGTCATCATTTGCTGATGGTGATGCTTGGAATGTTGATGGTGAGGATGTAACATCTGTTATTGGCAGGACTGGTAATGTTGGTATCGGCACGACTACACCGACATCTAAGTTACAGATAAATGCTGCTGCTACTGCAATTCCTGCGACTGGTTTAGTTAGGTTGGGTAATGCGGATTATTCTAGTGAAACGAATAATGTTATATTATCTATGGCACCTGGAGTTATGCGTATGGATGCACCTGGAGTAGTTGGTGGTCGATTTACAGTTAATTCTAATGGTAATGTGGGTATTGGTACAGGAGCTCCTAATACGAGATTACACGTTATTGGTAATGCTAAGATAACTTCTATGACTTCTGGTAGTGTTGCTGCTGATGATGTAGTTATGGTGGGTAGTGATGGATTGTTAAAGAAGATAGATGCGAGTGTATTGGGTAGTGACGATCAGAATCTGACACATATGGAAACACAATTAACCGGAGTACCTGGTTCTACAGAACACCAAATTGGTATAGAAGGTGGTAATGAAATTACATTTTATGAAACCGATAATCAGAACATTACTGGTTCATCTTTTAATACAACAACTAATGTATTGACTATTGGTATAGAAGATGGTACTTCTCAGGGGATAAATTTGAGTCACTTAGATAATAGCGGTACAGATGATCAGAAGCTTACAAATTTAAGTTTGAGTGCTGCAGGAGTAATGAGCTTTAGTTTAGAGGGCGATGGTAATCATACAATTGATTTAAGTTCGTTAGCTGGCTTGGCAGGTGGTGATAATCTAGGAAATCATAATGCCACAACAACTTTAAATATGTCAACTCATGAAATTCAAGGAGCAGGTAATCACACTAAAATTAATGGGCTTGAAGTTGGTCTAATGCAAACAGGTTGGTTTGGTATTGCTGAACAAAGTAACGCTAACTCTAGTAGCTATGCTTTAATGCAAAATTCATTAGGTAGAACATTGTTGAATTCTAAAGGTGGTCAGGACTTAGGCTTTAGAATAAATAGTGTTGAAAAAATGACTTTAAAGAGTGATGGTAAAGTAGGAATTGGTACGACTACACCGGCGTCTAAGTTACAGATAAATGCTGCTGCTAATGCAATTCCTGCCTCTGGTTTAGTTAGGTTGGGTAATGCGGATTATTCTAATGAGACGAATAATGTTATATTATCTATGGCGCCTGGAGTTATGCGTATGGATGCGCCTGGAGTAGTAGGTGGTCGATTTATAGTTAATTCTGACGGTAATGTAGGTATCGGTACAGGGTCGCCTGAACGTCGTTTTCATGTTAAAAATAATTTGAGTAATTGGCAAAGTCGTTTTGAAAATGGTTCTTCAAACGTTTATTTAGCACATGGAAGTGGTTATGGTATTTTGGTCAATACAGGTGCAACTAATACTAATACCAATTATGGTTTGCAAGTACGTAATGCAAACAGAGTAAATTTTGAAGTTAAAAATAATGGTAATGTGTTAATTCCTGTAACAACAGCTGGTTCTTCTGCAGATAATGTGTTAGTAGTGGACGGTGCTGGTATAGTAAAAAAAGTGCCACAGTCTTCAATCGGAGGAGTCGGTACAGATGATCAGGGTGTAGATTTATTTGACGTAAGTGGAGGCAATTTACGTATATCTTTAGAGTCAAATACTGGTGTGAATACTATTCCTATTGCTTCATTCCATGATGGTACAGGTACTGATGATCAAAAAATTCAGTCGTTTACGTTCAACTCTTCAAACAATCAATTGTCTTTAGAAATTGAAGGTTCAGCAAATCAAAATGCGGTAGTGGTAGATTTATCACCATTAGCAAATTCTGGAGGTTCTTCACCTATCAAAGCTTATGGTAAAGTAACTGCAACTGGAACGGGTCAAGGTACATCTAACGCTTCCGTTTCTTCTATAGGAACAGGTGAGTATCAGGTGACATTTACTGCTGCCATGTCTTCTACAAATTACGTTATTCAGTTAACTCAAAGAAGTGGTAATGCATCAGGTTCTAATGGTAATGATGCACCAAGTATTACCTACTACGACCAACAAGCTAATGGTTTTAAAGTACGTATTACAGACTCAGATAATGGGGTAACAGATGGCCGTAAAGTAAACGGAGAATTCACTTTTGTGGTGATAGAATAAGTTTAGGAATTCATCTTACAATTAGAAAAGGACAAGTTAATACTTGTCCTTTTCTATTATATACCCCTTTATGACTCTGCCATCTTTCCTTAACGATAACTATCGGAACAAGAGGGGAGTAATTAGTAAGTGATATATGTATTAAAGAAATACTCTTGATGGCTTTGCCATCTTCGTCTCCTGACACCTATCGGTAATTAAGGAGAGTGTTGTAAGTCTTAGCTAGAAAGATGAGTTTACTCCCCTCTTGTTCCGATAGTTATCGAGAGGGGATAGATAAACGCAGTGTATCTAGGGAGTGTAAAAACCTTACTTATAAAGTATATGTAAGCCCTAAACCAAACACTTCTTTGAATTGAACTTTTGGCTCCATAGTATCAATAATACCGTCATTGTTAGAGTCTGTAGCAATATCAATGTCTTTATCGTAAATCAGTTGAGTAGATAAAGTGGCTGAAATGAATTTATTTACTT
Source organism: Flavobacteriales bacterium (assembly GCA_016779995.1). Classification (NCBI taxonomy): domain Bacteria; kingdom Pseudomonadati; phylum Bacteroidota; class Flavobacteriia; order Flavobacteriales; species Flavobacteriales bacterium. Next base: position 63,832 of record JADHMO010000009.1, on the reverse strand, counting down.
TTAAGGATAATAAACACTCCCAATTGACATCGATATCTTGAGGCTTATCTAAATAGTTAGAGAATAGCTCTAATTTAGTATTGAGGTTTATGTTTTCTACTACTTCGGTGTCGAAATATATTCTGATGTAGCCACCAAATTCGGTACGCGTATTTTCTCCTTCTCTAAGAATATTACCTGCAGTATCTACATCTGCGGCTTCTACCCCAAAAGCACCTAAATTGGCTAAGTCTTGATTGCCCACAATAGTTGCTTTTAGAGTAACAGGAGCGATGTAACAACTGAACTTATCATTGGCTTTGTATTCAAAACCAAAAGACTCTAAAAAGTAAGCTGGAGAGAATAAGCCTGAAATTTTAACACTATCGTTAGGGTAGTTGTAACCATCTGTCAATTGAGTTTTAAAATTTAGCAAAGCAGCATAATACCATTTGCCTTTAGCTTCATAGTTGTATTTGGAAGTAAAATCGATTCTATCATCCGTTTTTATCCAACTACTTTGACCTTGTTTGATAGTTCCATAACCTATTTCTAAAAAATTCTCCCATCTTCCTTTGCCTTTGGATTTGTGAGCATGCATACTCATCAGCCCATTTAAGGTAAGAGAATTTTGACCTCCAGCAGACCAATTGCTTAGTGCCACTTGAGAAAAATTTAATCGAGATGTACCACCTAGCTCCCAATCTGATTTGGTGGTTTTATTTTCTTGACCTTTCAATGCTATGCTACTGAGGCTTAATAATAAAAAAGCGATTTTTTTCATGCTTGTTTTTGATATTTAAAAATTAGTTTAATTTTCAGTCTTATAGGCAATAGCATACGAAAATACGCTATAGATGAATACCATAAATAATATATAGTGAGGTATTCTTATTGCAGAAGAAAAAATAGTGACGAATAAAGTAACGGTCATAATAGCAAAAATTAATCCACTAGCTTTAAGCATTCTTCTTGCGCTTTTTTCTTCAAGTGTGCTGGCATTGAATAACAGTATGGATATATTTATTCCACAAATAGCGCAAATATTAATCAAGTAGCGAATTTCTTTATTGTCATTATAATCTACTTCTGAAAGCACCTCCATTATATAAAAATCATTGAAGATGAAAACGGAACAGCAAATAATAAAAGAAGGAATTGAAACAATTCTAAGTGCAAGACTAGCTTTCATGCTTTAAGTTTTAAATTAATGCTAATTTAATATAAATAATTAAAATGTAAGTGTTTTACTTGCTTTGGTATTGTGATAATTTTATACTTATTTTTGCATTCTATTTTTGGGCAATTAGCTCAGTTGGTTTAGAGCACTACCTTGACAGGGTAGGGGTCACTGGTTCGAATCCAGTATTGCCCACCAAAAAGAAACCCACTCAATTGAGTGGGTTTTTAATTATTCAAGAATTATTTTCTTCTCCACTGTTCCATCATCATAAATATAATAAAGCGGTTGATTTTTAATCTCTTTAGACTCTCTACCTAATACATCAACTATTTTAACTAATCGTTTATGATGTAAAACAAAATTATCAATAGCTGTTGAAGTATTTAAATCAATACCTGTATTATTATTAATAAACGTCCAAGAACCATAAGGTGTTCCATTAGGAAATGTATCTATATACCAAAATAATTGATCTTCAAAAAGACAGTTAATTGAATTGCCATTAGGCGGCAAACCTTCAGAAATATACCAATTATCCAAATTAGCCGAATCATTTACTAAAGTTACTGTAACATTTATTGTATCAGTTAATGACCAATTATGACCAAAAGCTATTGTTTGTTGATCAACTATAGTGTCTTGATGTAATATGTTTCCTTGTTGGTCTGAAAACTCCCAAGTAAAGGTATTTTCTGGTCTTGGATGAGTCATATATTGACCTGAATGGTAAATACTGATAAAGGTTTCTTGAGAACCAACATTTATAGACATGCCCAACATATCACAAGGAACAGCTGTTATTACTTGTGCATTTGTGGTTTGAGATAGACCTAAAGATATAAAAAAGGTTAGTAAAAATTGTTTCATAATTATTTTTTAAATTTTCATTGTAACAATACTGCGTAACTTAAATCACAAAAACAAATTCCAATAGTTTAATTCTTATAAGTTCAGTGAACCATTTTATTAAGGTCAAGCTCTAAAATTGAACACTTAAGCCCACCAAAGCGGAGATTCATCTCATTTTGAGATAGTTTTCTGCTTTTTAAGAAGATTTTAGAGTTTAACAACTTTGAAATAATTGTTAAATGTTTTGTTATGGCATTTAACGTAATATATTCCTGATTCTAATCCATTTAAAGAGATCATTGTTTTAGTCTTGTTATTGTCTAATGATGTAGCAACACTAACTAATCTTCCGGCATTGTCAAATACTTCAATAATGATTTCTTCCGACCAATTAGAATTTGAAGTAAGCTCTATGTATATTTGATCTTTGGTAGGATTAGGATAAATAATGATATCATCTGTATCACTACTATTTTCTTTTATTCCAGTTCCTCCTTCAACTTCAACAGGAACATTGACTTCATATTCGCAAATGCCAGAAGCATCTTGAACTACTACATTATAATTACCTACTGCCAAGTTATAGAACTCGTTGTCTTCTTGGAAATTTTGTCCATTATCAACACTGTACAAATATGGGCTTAATCCAGAAGTTGGAGTAATAATTATAGAACCATTTGCAATCGTAGCAGAAGTAACATTTGTAGCTGAAATATCAACTGCGGTTAAGATACATTCATCAACAATTACCGTTTCTTCATAGTTGCATAATCCACTTTCATCTTGAACAAAAACATTGTATTCGCCTGGTGTTAGTCCTGAAAATGTATTTTCTGTTGAAAAATTTAAGCCACCATCTATGCTATAATTGTACTGTTCTGATGATGAGGTCCAAATTGAAATTATCCCATCATTGTTTGTAGAATGAGTCACGACTACATCTGCATTTATTGCACAAGCAGATCCGTCAGGACAGACTATTTCAATAGCTTGACTACCAAAGTTACCGTCATTGTAAACAATGGTTTGTCCTAAAGAATTAACAACCGAAAAATCACCATCACCTAAAATTCCATCTCCATAAGAATCGTAAACGAATAATGAGTAGCAAGAGGTATAGTCTAAACAAATTTCTTCTTCTATATCATTAACTCCATTACCAAGTTCTCCACTAGCAATAGTGTTATCGTTGAAGTCAATAATTGCCCAAGATATCTCATACGGGTATGAATCACCGTTAATTATCAAAGTAACATAATCATAGGTTGATTGTACATCTAAAATGGAAACAGCATAATCGTTGGATGCATCCTGATCTATTTGACCATTTATGGAGATAAAGCTTACTTCGACTTCGTTGTCATTAGCTTGAAAGTTAGCATCAACAATGACAGATATTTTCTCCTCTGTTAGTGATGAAATTTCAACTTGCTCATTGAAATATCCTGCGCTTTCATCATTAATAATAATTTCAAATTGAACACTATTTATGGTACTTTCTCCATTATTAGTTACGATAATTGTTGCTTCAACATCGTTGTTGCAATTTTGATTAAGAGTACCAAGAACTACTCCTGCATCTAGTTGATGAATCTTATTGAGCGTATACCTTAAGGTGTCATTATTTCCATATTCATCATCAGTATCGCTTACAATTCCTGTAAGATAATATTCTCCAACTTCTAAGAAATCTTGTAGAGTTTCGAATTGAAATTCTGCATTAGAAAATGGCTCAATAGTTTCAGAGATTGTTAAAGTTTCAATTTCTTGATTATCTACTAATAATGTTAAGGTAAAATCGCTCATAGGGTTTAGTCCAGTATTAGAAACTACTGCACTTATAATTTCATTACTACCTAAGTCGGAAGACGATGTTGGACTTGTAAACTCTGTGAATTCTAAATCATTGTCTGCTTTAATATCTGCCCAAAATGACACCCATGGTCTAGCTTGTTTAATGACTAGTTGATCATCAGCTGTTACCTTGTATTCTATGTCCATACCAAAGCCTTCAATACCCACCACATCGTACAAAATAGCAAATTCATCATGGATAACAGATAAGTAATCCCTCATTTGATCGAGATAGCTTTGGTCCATCACTAGTTGTCCTTGATCAACAAGGTTAGACAGTTGTAGTACCAAATAGCCAGCTGCTTCTTCAGGATCTTCATATAGTAATATTTCCTCTGGTAAAGAATTTGGATCTGGGTTTGTAATCAATGACTCTCCAAGTTGTGTGTTTAAATAGAAGGTGTTCTCTGTTTCGTAAATAGGGTCTATACTAATTCCAACACCATTTGATTTTTCTTCTTCAAAATTGGGGTGACACAGTACTCCCATAGCTGCCATAAAATGGTCTACTCGATAGAAGTCACGTTCTTCATAAGCTCTAAAGTTCCACATACTAGCATAGACTTGTTTGATAGATTTCGAAATATGCCCTTCATCTAGGTGTTGAGTTTTTGAAGTATATAAACCAGCACCACTAAACCCTGGTAAATCTTCATTGTTAGTACTGGATCTACATCTTACTTTAGTTCCTGCGGGGAAGTCATCGTGCATAGCTTGAAGCTGATCCATCATCCATTGTGGCATTGGCGCATCTTTTATGTCGTCACGGAACATTTTTAAACGATCTATACGGAAATTGATATCGTTTTGAAATGCAGGATTATCTATCATGACTTGAGCTTCCAGATAGAAGTTGTTGTATTGCATGAATTCATCATAAAAGTAAAATGGAATACCAAAACCATCGGGGATGGTTCCTTCGGGCAATCCAAACGATCGCATTGTAGCTACATTTGAGCATTTTGCACCAAAGGCGGTTGACATATCAAATTCTATGTCATCTAGAGGCATTATTTCTGTTATACTAAGGTCCCGCGCAGGTATTTGAGGCTCAGTAGGTCTTAAGGCATCGTACCAATTATTAACCTCCTCAAGTGTGGCTTCTCTAAATTGGAAGGTTTCATTTTCAGCCTTATAATAGACATAGTTGTTCAATAAGTTAGCAATGGAGTCAATAGATAATGGGTCTTGAATGTAGGCGTTAGGAACATTATCTTGTATGGCTCTTAAGTTGACATGCGATAGTGGTGTTTGTATGACTGAAGTAATAATGCCACCAACTCTTGGTAAAGAATTGGGTAGAGCATCGTAAAGTACGATATCTCTTGAGCCAGGAGTTTCGTCAAGACTCATTTGTTTGAAGTAACCATAGCCTTCTGCTTCATGAAAGGGAATATAATTGATGTTTCCAAAAACATCATATTCTAGTACTACATTAATTCTTGAATCTTCATATTCATCAGCATAATTTGTTAAATAATAGTTTTCGTTGTTTTCACTAATAAAGTGATTCATATTGTTCTGAAGAAATGGCATATTGGCCACTAACAATTCGTATGTCCTTTGAGCATCTTCAAACTCATAGGTATTGCCGAATGAGAAGTTAAAAGAATATGTACCATTGACTCCACTGTTTGGATTAAATACAATTTCTCCTGAACCATCATCTCCAGTTACTGAAGCACCTATACCAGCAAAAAATGCCCCATGAATAGTATAGGTGTTGCTATTGATGAAATATACCTTTGGTTCTGGACTGTCTCTATCCAATATTCCAAATTTTACATAAAGTTGTCCGTCAAGAAAAGGAGCCCATCCTACATTATTTACAGTTGCTAATTGCATGAAAGTTTCAGCATCAGGAATAGAAGTTGCACCATCTTCAAAATCAATGGCTTGAGCAAAATTTATGGGTGCATCCGTAGGCATATTATTTAACTCTGTCATATCATCGATGCCATCTCCATCTATATCACCAGGGTTAGCAATATCATATTCGGTAATGGTATAATTTTCAAGAGGATAGGAGCCGCCTTGATCAGAGATAATCATAGTTCCGTTTACGCCAATATTCACTGAGGTAGCCCATTCAAATGTAGGACTATGCTGAGAAGTTAGGACATAATATTTACCTTCCTGAGCCTCTATTGAAAGAAGAGCTTGACCACTGTTATTTACAGAGTAGTTTGTAATTGGCACAACCACTTGAGCCCAAGAAAAACTAAATAGAAAAAGCAGTATAAATTGAGTTAGTATAAATTGTCTTGTCATAGTAGGTTAGTTAAATTGTAAATTGGTTTTATTCAATGCATTCAAAAGATGAGTTAAATAAATTAAGTTTCCGTGACTCGCCACAAATTACAACCTGATAAATTCGATTATAAATATCTAAATCAATATCACCAATATTTTGATTGGTGAGTAGTCCTGCTAAAACACCTGTTGAGTAAGTATGTCCTACAACTAGGGCATCTTGTTTATTTGTCAAAAGATGGTTAGAAAATGAATTTAGATTTTGAGTGTCATATAATGTGATATCAATATCTTTTGCAGTAGCAGTTGGCAAAGCTGTATTTCTTGTTCTAGTGTAGTCAGTGCAGTAAACGGCATCTAGGTGAATGTCATTCAAAAAATTACTTAGATCTTGTGATCTTTGTTCACCGCATGCTGAAAGTGGTAAGTCTGATGTATTATTAGAGGTATAATCCTTTTCAGAATGTCTGACTAGATAGATTGTAAAAACATCATCAGTTTGTGCAAACACATTAGACTTGTATGTTTGAAACAAAATACAAACTAAAAAAACACTATTTAATGATATTTTAAATTGTTTGAACATCTTGTGTTTAAGATTCGACAATTTACGGTTAATATTTGATAATTAACAATCTTAAAACAAGTTCTAAAAAACTCAATAGAAATTTACTTATTACTTCAATCAAAATTTATAACATTGATTTATTAAAGGTTGAAAATAGTAGACAAATTCTTTTATATTTTGCTGACCCACTCAGAATAGTCTATGATATCTTCTTCATGACTATTTTCAAAAAAACTAATTAGAGTTTTTTTATCTAAATTCTGGCCTTCTGCAAGTTGTTGAATACAAGCTAAAGCTTTATTGTCCCTAGATAATTTTTTATTTGAAATAAGGGATTCATAATTAGATTTTAAATTCTCAATTTTCTCCAGTATAAGTTCATATTGATCCAATTTTAATCTCATAATTAATTCAACAATTAAGATTTTAAATTGAAAAACCACATCTAATGAAAGAAAGTCTTCTTGTTGGATAAGCCTAGAAATATTTGTTTTTGCAGAATTATATTTTTCTTGGTAATAATAAATTAAGCTAGTGTTTAAGTAAATAAAAGAAGTGTAGCCTGGAAGTTTTTTTATGGTTTCATTATTCTTGGCTAGTTGTAAAGTCTCTAGAGCTTTTTCTTTATCTTCTTTAGCATAATTTAGCACTAGAGCATTGTAGTAATAGAAGATATACTTATCATATAAAAAGCTTTCGTATTCTTTCATCGCATGGTGTAATTGTTCAGCGACTTCCAATGATTTTTTAAATTGATTTGTTTTATGCAAACAGTTTGCTAAATAAGTAAGTAGAGTTAGTTTATCATTATGATTATGTCTGCCAAATAAATCATTTTTGGTGAAGTCATCGTATGATTCCGATAAGTATAACTCTAAGGTGTTGTAATCTTTTTTTTGTAGCAATAAGCGACTATACATTTTAAATAGTCTAAGCTTAAATCTTGGTGAATTTAAAACCTTTTTATTTTCAGCATTCTTTTGGTAATGAGCGTTTAAAAGTTGAGTTAGAGCCGAATCAGATTTAGAAAAATTTTGTTTGGTTTTTATGTCATACATCAACTTAGCTAGATGCGTGTCTATATCTTCTATTTCGGCTCTTGCTTTAGAGTTTTCTTTTTTTAATTTAAAGTATTTATCCAAATCGATGGATATAAGCTCGTGAGATAGTTCAATGATTTCAGAGTAAACAATGGCTAATATTTCAAAGAGTTCTAGCTTAATAGCTTCTTTTTCAGCAATCTTTAAGTAATGATATGCTAAATCTAGTTCGCCTTTATTTTTATAAACTCTTGAAAGTAAAATGAAACTAAAAGATTTGGATTGCTGATCTTTTGAGATGTGTTGCCACACCATAGAATTATTCAGGTCGTTGTAAATTCTATTTTTTAATTGGTAAAAATTATTTGATGTAACATTTAAGCTGTTAATCGCTTTTTTAGAATAATCTTGGTTTAAATTTTTTTTAATTAAATCAAAAAGTTTGAGGTCTTTTCTTTCTTTAGATTGATTTGTTCTTCCAACAAACAGCTTATAAAAGCGTATTTCTTCTTTAGAAAGGGACTGTATAACTGTATCTAGTATTTTCATGAATTACCTTAGACTTTTGATGTGTTTCTTTCCCTTTTTGATATATATAGTTCCTCTAGGAATAGCATGTATAGAGTCATATTCTCTTCCTAATAAGTCCACTGCTTTTGCATTGTTTTCTTTTGAAATAAAGTAATCTTTTATGTTGCTAGTGGTTTCCTTAATAAAAACAGGTGTAATGCTTGTGTCGGTTGTAAGTGGTGCGACTGATGAGGGCCAAATAACGACTAAATTATCACCTGATTGTTGATACATGTCTTGAGGCTCTATTAACTCAATGCTGAAAGATAAACTTTCTCCTACATCTATTCCTTGGTATTGATTAATTCCAAGTATGATATGTTCTTCAATAAAGCTGGTGTCGTTTGGTAAGGCAAAACTTAAATTAATTTTTACAATTTCATTGAATGTAACAGTATCATTGTTAGTAAGTTCAAAGTCGATATAAAAAGGAACATTGGCATCTAGTGTGTCAGAGTGAATTACACTATGAACACTTAGGTTGACCTGTGAATAGACCTTTTGGGCGAATAAAAGTCCTAGTATAATGTAGAGTATAAATTGTCTATTCATTATTTTATAAAATAAGTTTTGTTAACGCTCCCATCTTCATAAATGTAGAAAAGTAAGTTGTTCTTTTCTTCTTTAACTTCTCTTCCAAAAACGTCAGTTATTTTCACTAACTTCTTGTTTTGCAATTCATTATGGTATGAGTCAATAGAAGTTGGTAGTTGGTTCATTTGAATGCTCAAAGGTTGCCACATGTAGTTGTTTGGATTCCAATTTATTAGAAATGGGTATTGACAGAGAATCGTTGAATTTTCACCATTTTCATCATATAAAATTTCTAACATGAAATAATAATCATCTTCACTATTTGGTGCGTAAAATGTAATAATTGATGAGGATTCTGATACTAAATCGTTACCCCATGATTGCCAGTTAAAAGAAATTTCATCTAATAGATTGTTTGAGTTTAAATAGTCTAGAAAAAATAAGTTTGTTGAAAGTATTACCCACTCTTCAGTTGAAACTTCAGATATTACTTCTAAGGTGTCACAAATTGTGTACAAATAATCCGTTACATCATAGATATCATTTGTATCCATAGACCAATTTTCTCCAGACCAATATATGGTTTCACATACATCGCAGTTTTCATCATATTCATCAACAATTGAAATACATACATTTAAGGAGTCATAAAACATGTTTTGGTCTAGAACGATAGATGAGCTAGAGGAAATAATGTTGTTGAAAAAATCATAGACTATCCAGTAATATCCTAATACGCCTTCTGTATCATCTGCATTGGAGTTCATAACAATTTGATAATCATTAGAAGAAGAAATATTGAGTTCTATATCTTCACAATCTAAATCAATTGCTTGATTTTCAGTATTTATGCTTATCCATTCATAAATAGGTCCATTATAAAAAAGTGTATCACATACTTCGCAAACATCACCATTGGCAGCAGTCAATCCAAAGCAAACATCAATTGAATCAGTGAGTGAAATGTTATTGCCTAAGTAGGTGTTCAAATCTTCTTCAGAAGACCATACAATAAAATCACCATCGGTGCTGTATGCTGACCACGAGTAAGTAAATGGCCCCAAACTCTGATCCATGCAAAACTCAGCGTTAGAAGTCATATTAATAGTTGATTCCGATGATGACGTTACCATAATTTCTAGATTTTCACAATTCATTTCAGTATCTGAAATTATTGACCATACATTGCCGTCCCAGTATTGAGTAATGCAACATTCCAATGTGTCCACATTATAGAATGAGTCTGTTAAAGTATAAGATATGCATGTCGTGATTGAATCTTCATTATACTCGTTGTATACAATATGTGTACAAGGGCCACCAAAACAACTGTCTTCCCAAGTGTCTAATAGGGTAGTGGTGTAAGCATATAATGGTGCCATGTTAGGCAATCCATTTCCTGTTGTTGGAATAGCTACTTCAAACACATAATAGTTGCCTGTTGTGTAGGTTTGTTCGCATAATGTTTGAGCTTGTGAGTTTAAGCTGATTAAAGTGACCAATAGAAATAATAATTGCTTCATAATAAACCTGTTTAGTAAAAGTTAACTAATACAAATGTAAAACAGATATGCCTACTACGGAAGCAATCTACTTCAAATATTAGATATTCAACGTCTAATATAACGATTTTTTAATCTAGTATGAAGCTTATTTGTCCAAAATTCAATTTGGCTAGATGCTGAGTCTTGCTTTGGCAGTAATCTCTTGACTACAAAACTCTTTATTGAGGTACTTGTAATAGCCCGTAATAGCTATCATAGCTGCGTTATCTGTGCAGTACGAAAATGGTGGAATGTATGTTTTCCATTGGTGTGATTGCTCCATTTCTGTTAGTCGTATTCTTAAGCCAGAGTTGGCTGATACTCCTCCAGCAATTGCTATATCGTTTATTTGCGTTTCTTTTGCGGCTTTTTCTACTTTCTTCATCAAAATATTGATGATACTGTGCTGAATAGAGGCGCAAATATCTGCTAAGTTTTGTTCAATGAATTGAGGATTCTCTTTGGTCTTCTTTTGAATAAAATAGAGTATGCTTGTTTTCAACCCACTAAAGCTAAAGTTAAGCCTATCGACTTTGGGTATGCCAAAAGTGAAAGCATTAGGGTTGCCTTCTTTAGCGTATTTATCAATTAGTGGTCCGCCAGGGTAGGGCAGTCCTAAAAGTTTTGCAGATTTGTCGAAAGCTTCGCCGGCAGCATCGTCTATGGTTTCTCCTATTAGTTCAAAATTAAGGTAATTCTTAACTCTTACTATTTGAGTATGTCCACCAGATACAGTAAGACATAAAAACGGAAAGTTCGGCGGCTTGCCACTGCCATCTTTTTCTTTAATAAAATGAGCCAAAATATGCCCTTGCATATGGTTAACGTCAATAATCGGAATGCCCAAAGCTAGGGCAAAGGATTTAGCAAAAGATACGCCGACCAAAAGTGAGCCTAGCAACCCAGGTCCTCTAGTAAATGCTACTGCCGATATTTGATTTTTGTGGATTCCTGCTTCTTTGATAGCTTGATGAACGACAGGAATTATGTTTTGCTGATGGGCTCTAGATGCTAATTCTGGTACTACACCACCATATTGCTGGTGAATTTTTTGACTACCTATGATATTAGATAAAATTTTTCCATCTTGAATGATAGCAGCACTGGTATCATCACAAGAAGATTCTATACCGAGTATAATAATGGGTTTACTCATCATCTAATTTGGACAGTCGATGTCCTAATTTATCTCGCTTAGTTTTGAGGTAAAACTCGTTATGTTCATTGGAATCTATTTCAATAGCAATATTTTCTACTATTTCGAGGCCATACCCAATAAGTCCAGACCTTTTCTTAGGATTATTACTCATTAGCTTTATTTTGTGAACATCTAATGAGCGTAGGATTTGAGCACCAACACCATAATCTCTGTAATCGGCTTTAAATCCTAAATCTTCATTGGCTTCTACGGTATCTCTGCCTTGTTCTTGTAGCTTGTAAGCTTTTAGTTTATTTAACAAGCCAATACCTCTTCCTTCTTGATTCATGTATACAATTACTCCTTTGCCTTCTTTTTCCACCATTTGCATAGCTGCCTCTAGCTGAGGGCCACAGTCACAACGGCAGGAACCAAAAATGTCGCCTGTAATACAAGATGAGTGAACCCTGACGAGAATAGGCTCATCTTTTTCCCATTTTCCTTTTACTAAAGCTAAATGAGTTTGGTCATTAGTAATTTGACGAAAGGCATGTAGTTTGAAATTACCTATTTCTGTAGGCAAGTCAACATCTATTTGTTTTTCAATAAGACTTTCATTTTTTATTCTAAAAGCAATTAAATCCTTAATGGTAACTATTTTAAGTTGATGTTTTTTAGCAATGACTTTAAGTTCAGGCATTCTTGCCATTGAACCGTCTTCATTCATTATTTCAACAATAACACCAGCTGGATAGAGTCCAGCTAATCGAGCTAAATCTATTGCAGCTTCGGTATGTCCAGCTCTTCTAAGGACACCACCTTTTCTAGCTTTTAATGGAAAAATATGTCCGGGTTTACCTAATTCACTGGCTCTAGTGTTAGGGTTTACTAAAGCTTTAATAGTCTTTGCTCTGTCACTAGCAGAAATACCTGTGGTACAGCCGTGACCGATAAGGTCTACTGATATGGTGAAAGGGGTTTCGTATTCGGCTGTATTTTTGCCCACCATTAATTCAAGTTCCAATTCTTCACATCGGTCTTCAATTAATGGTGCGCAAATAAGACCACGACCATGCGTAGCCATAAAGTTTATCATTTCAGGAGTAACTTTATCAGCAGCAGCTAAAAAGTCACCTTCATTCTCTCTATCTTCATCATCAACAACAATAACAATTTTACCTGCTTTGATGTCTTCAATAGCTTCTTCTATTGTGTTTAGCATCCAGTTTTATTTTGGTGCAAAGATAAGTTATTAGAGAGTAAGAAACGGACTGAAATTAGTCTGTTTTTCTTGTCCAAGTAGAGGTCTTACCTATAAAAGGTAAACTGATTAGATAACCTTCAAGTTCAAGAGTATTTTCGTCTACTAGTGTGGCAGTTCCTCCGTATGTTTTACCATTAGAAGGTTTATATATTACTCCATCTTCCCAAACATTATCTCCTGTAAACACAAAACCTTGCATTATTTTCAAACCCAATCGTTTTCTACTTCTTAATTTTTCTTCAGGATTTTCTTTATCTAACTTTGGCTTTCCGTTACTATCATTGGGTTCTTTCATCCATGTAGTTTTTCCCGCAAAAGTTTTTCCATCTAAAAATATAGTTACAACGGCTTCTTTGTCAGATGTATACCATTCACCTAGAATAGCATCTGATTGAGCAAAAGTTGTGATACTAAATAATAGTCCAAATAATAAAGTTATTGTTTTCATAGTGTACTTGTTTTTTGAGCAAGGTAATCATTTTTTGAAACCTATAGGCATAAAAAAAAGCTACCCGAGTATTTCTACTCGGGTAGCCCCTTAAAGCCATGAAAAAACTTACTTCCCTCTCCCTAATGGGAACAACAAAGATAAATAAACTTTTTAAGTTTTATGACTTCATTTACTTTTTTTTAAAAAATATTTAAGTTGTGTTTTTTTGTATTTCTAATATGTACTAATACTCTAGCCTCAGTGCATACTTCTTGATTTTCATCAATAGCGTTTACATCGTGCCATACCTCGTATTTGTCTTCGGTCTTCAAGCCAGTAATAGCATTTTTAACATCATTTTCTGTAAGACAAAATGCAATTTCAAGATTTGATGTAGCAGCTTTACGATATCTAATTTCCACTTTTTTTATCCAAACTTCCATTGGTATGCCTTTTGTGCTAAATATTTGCCAGTACATAACGGCATAATAAGGATCAATGGCGCTAAATATAGTGCCACCGAAAATGGCTTTTTGTAGATTTTTATTCAGCCAAGAATAGTTGACCTTAACTTTTAGGTTCATAAAGTCCGAATCATTTTCGACTATTTTAATACGGTTAACTAATAGAGGTGGAAAAAAATTCATCACCTTTCTGAGTAATTTTGAACTGTATTTTCGGTTACCTATCTTTACTTTTGACATAGAGTTGCAAAAGTATAAGTTCTTCACTTTCTTTTGGTAAATTTGTGGTATAAACTTTCAACAATGGATAGACCTTTAATTTTAGTATCAAATGATGATGGTATTTCAGCTCCCGGTATAAGAGCATTGATAGATGTGGTGCGTGAAATTGGAGATGTTGTCGTTGTTGCTCCTGACGGCCCTCAATCAGGTATGGGGCATGCTATTACATTAAATTCTACTTTAAGATGTGATCAGATTCATTTCGATGATGGTCCACAAATTGAATACGAGTGCTCGGGTACTCCTGTTGATTGTGTCAAATTAGCTGTAAGTGCCATTTTAGAACGAAAACCAGATTTGTGTGTTTCAGGAATAAATCATGGCTCCAATTCTTCAATAAACGTCATTTATTCTGGTACGATGTCTGCTGCAGTAGAAGGAGCTTTGGAGGGTATACCTTCAATTGGTTTTTCATTGTTAGATTATTCTCATGATGCCGACTTTAGTGCGTCTAAAAGAGTTGTTAAGACTGTAGTTGAAAAGGTCTTGAAAGAAGGATTACCCAAGGGGAGATGTTTAAATGTCAATATTCCTAAATTACCGTATTCTGATATCAAGGGCTATAAAATATGCAGACAAGCTGACGCCAATTGGGTTGAAGATTTTGATAAAAGAAAAGATCCTACAGGTAGAACTTACTATTGGTTAACTGGAAGTTTTCAAAATTTTGATAAAGGCAATGACACAGACGAGTGGGCGTTAGCCAACGGCTATGTTTCTATAGTGCCGGTACAATACGATATAACTGCTTATGATTGTATTTCTGAACTAAAATCATGGGATTTATGATAAATGATTCTTTATTTATAAAAGGTGCTGTATTAGGTTTAATACTTCCTACTCTTGCTTTTTTAGTTTATTCTAATATAGTTATGGAGGGCGATATGTTAGCCTTATATTATCAGTTAAAAGCTATGGACGTACATACTCATGTATTGAGTTTGTGTGCATTCCTAAACCTCATACCTTTTCTTATTTTTATGAGAGCCGACAGAGAAAAACCGGCTAAAGGGATTCTAATGGTTACTATCCTTTTAGCCTTATTTGTGATGATTAATAAGTTCTTATTTTGAAACGTTACTACTTCATAGTAGGAGAGGCTTCTGGCGATTTACATGCGGCAAATCTTATTAAAGAACTATCTCGATTAGATACAGATGCTACATTTCAAGGGTTTGGTGGCGAACGAATGCAAAAAGAAGGACTTGAATTAACAAAGCATTACCAAGAGATGGCATTTATGGGATTTTGGGAGGTGTTGATGAACTTATCTGCTATTAGAAAGAATTTTAAACAGGCTAAAAAAGAACTCCTTGAATTTAAGCCTGACGTTTTGGTTTTGGTGGATTATCCAGGCTTTAATATGCGAATGGCGACATTTGCAAAGAAGCACAACATTAAGGTAGTCTATTACATTACACCTCAGGTCTGGGCGTGGAAAGAAAATAGAGTTAATAAGTTAAAAAGAGATGTAGATTTACTATTACCTATTTTACCCTTTGAACGTTCATTTTTTGCTAGACATGGTATAGATGTCAATTATGTTGGTCACCCTTTACTTGATGCTTTCAAGGATTTGGATAGCAGAAATATAGAATCAGAAAAGCCCATCATAGCTATTTTGCCGGGTAGTAGAAAACAAGAAATAGCTACTTCACTTCCCATTATGATGGAGGTTGCCAAGTCTTTTGAAAATTATCAATTTATTATTGCTGGAGCACCATCCATTTCTCAAGATTATTACCGTTCTATAACACAGGATTCGTATATGCCAGTTTTGTCTAATCAGACTCACGCCCTGTTGAAAGAATGTAAAGCCGCTATCGTTACATCTGGAACAGCTACTTTAGAGGCTGCAATTCTTAAAGTTCCTCAAGTTGTATGTTATAAGACTTCCTCAATTTCTTACTTCCTTGCTAAGTTAGTTGTCAAGGTAAAATACATTGCATTGGTCAATCTTATTTGTGATAAAGAAGTGGTAAAGGAATTGATACAAGATGATTTCAATGCTGATAACTTAGTCAATGAGTTGAATCGTATTTTGAATAAGAAGAACAAAACTCAAATTTTGTCTGATTATGATAGTATGATACGTCTTCTTGGCGATGTAGGTGCTTCTAAAAGAGCTGCCGAAGCTATTAACTCTTTGCATTAGTTTTATTACTTTAGGCTGACAAATTTAAGCCATGCAATCCTGGAATTCTCTACCTCTGTTTCGTTTAATTTTTCCATTAATTCTAGGAATATTACTTGCCGATTATCTTTATTTTAATCAATTACTAATTGTCAATCTTTCACTACTGGTATTACTGCTTATCATTCAAAGTAAAAGAATGAGCTACAGATTAAGATGGGTATTTGGTGCTTTGGCTTATCTATTTGTTTTTGGAGTTGGTGTATGGTTGAAAACCATCTCTTTAGATAAAAATCAAGATAACTTTTTTGCTAATCATCTTGACGATGACAGTTACCTATTTATTGAATTGTTGGAAGACCCCTCAGAAAAACCTAACTCCTATAAAACAGTTGCTGAAGTTTTATCGGTAAACGAACAGCCCAGTTGTGGAAAGATACTTCTGTACTTGCATAAAGAACTTGATAGCTTAAGCTATGGTAGTCAATTCATTACAATTAAAAAGCCTCAACATATAAAATCACCTTCAAATCCTTATCAGTTTAATTATGCTGAATTTTTAAGTCATAGAAATATATCGCATCAACTTTATCTTACAAAAGAAGATATAGTATTGGTCGATGATGCAGCAGGTCATGTCATTCTGAGGTGGGTTATTTCAATTCGAAAGCAATTACTCTCAAAGTTGAATAATAGCGATTTATCGGAAGATGGAAAAGCCATCTCTTCGGCCTTATTACTAGGTTATAAAAACGATATGAATTCATCTTTAAAGGATTCTTTTAGTCGTTCTGGTGTAATACATATATTAGCTGTTTCAGGATTGCATGTCGGTATCATATATATATTGTTAGCTGCTCTTTTGTCTTTTATGGACAAAACTATTTTTCTAAGATGGCTTAAACTGTTTCTTGTGCTATTGTCTTTGTGGCTCTATGCTTTTATAACCAACCTCAGTCCATCAGTAATGCGTGCTGCAACATTATTTTCTTTTGTGGCTTTTGGTGCTACAATAAATAGAAATTCAAACATTTATAACACTTTAGCGGCTTCTGCTTTTATTTTATTATTTATAAACCCTAACTATATTTATGAGCTTGGTTTTCAGTTATCATATCTAGCAGTATTAGGTATAGTTAGTATTTATCCAAAAATATATTCTGTCCTTTCTTTTAAGTTTTTTCTTTGGGATAAAATATGGCAATTGATAGGAGTTTCTATAGCGGCTCAAATAGCAACATTTCCATTGGTTGTCTATTATTTTCATCAATTTCCCAATTACTTTTTGTTAGGAAATTTACTGGTTCTTCCTTTAGTTCCTTTAATTATTTATTGTGGCTTGTCTTATTTACTTTTTGCTCGATTTGAAATACTTAGTGAGCCCATTTTATATGCTTTAAATTACCTAATTGAATTGTTGGTGTTAATAGTTAGAAAGATAGAGAGTCTTCCTTATTCTTTTACTGACTTTTTATGGCTGAGTACTTTTGAAATGGCTTTGGTTTACCTCTTGATTGGCATAGTGTTATGGAGTATTTACTTTAGAAGTTTTTCGGTTTTTACACTTTCGTTTGTTATAGTCATTGCTTTGCAAATTAGCGATTGGTATGAAGATGAAAAAAGGTTGAACGCCAGTGAATTGGTTTTTTATGCTATTGATAAACAAACTGCCTTTGGAATAGTACACCAAAAAGAAGCCTTTATTTTTATGGATAAGGATTTGCTAAAGAATACGGCCAGTCAAAAATTCAATTTGCATAACCATTGGTCCTATCTTGGTTTGACTACCTTAGAGAAGATGCCCTTAGATACGAATCTAGAAAATGCTCTAGTTTGGAAAAAGGAAAATCACATTCAATTGGGTCATTTACGACTGTTATGGATTAACGATGATTTCAAAATAAAGACTAACCAAACCCCTATAGATGTGGATTACTGCTTAATTTCTGATTATTTTCCTGTTGAGAAACTCTTACAAACGTACCAACCTAAACGGATTGTTTTAGATGCTGCTTTGTCCTACTATGAGGTGCAAAAACTAAATAAAGAATGTCAGCATTTGAATGTGAATAGCTACTCCCTTAAAAAAGATAAAGCCTTGATTGTTAATCTCAAGAATTAAATTTTACTTTCAGTAATAGTCATTATTTCTTTTTCTAAGTCAGTCGCTTTATCCACTAGACTTTGTCCTTTAGTAAGAATATCGTTTACAAAGTCTTTGTCTTGACAATCTCCACAGTTAATTTTTACATTTAGAAATGCACCTCTAACGGCAGTTCTGGCACACAAAGCGCCAACGGCTGCGTCTGTCACTGAGTTGGGGTTTCCAAATTCAGCCATAGCTTTCATCACTTGCATAGAATCGTAGGCTGTTTGCATAACTTTATAAGGAGTAGTTATAGCAAATTTAGTAGCCTGTTGAATAGCATCATTTCTAAGAGCCTTTTCTTCTTCACTATCTTTTGGTAAACGAAAAGCTTCCATTATTTTGTTGAAGGCGTTGGTGTCTTCATCTACTAATCTCAATAGTTCGTTTTGAAAAGCAATTCCTTTTTCTGCCCAATTCGAAAATTCTTCCCATTTATCGTCCCAACCTCTTTTATGAGCGGAAAGGTTGGCAACCATAGTTCCTAGAGCAGCACCCATAGCTCCACAATAAGCAGAAATAGAGCCTCCACCCGGTGCAGGGCTTTCACTAGAAGTTTCGTTAGCAAATTCAATAAGGTTCATATCAATCAAACGCTTAGTATTGTTATCATCGAGCATATATTCTATAACCCTTTCTTGTAGAATAAAGGGCGATAACTCATCAAGTCCAAGGGTTTTGACAGCAATTTTCATGATTTCTTGCTCTGAAATCCCGATAGAACGTTCTTGTTTTTTTAAAAAATGAACTCCAGCGTCAATAAGTACTTTTTTAGGAACTAGCCCAACCAATTCTGAACCAGTAACACGAAGTCCACGAGCTTGAGCACGTTCACATGTTTTATCAAAAACTTCATGAAGTGGAGATACATTAATGTTGGTTAGGTTGTAGGAAATCTGTGCTACGCCGTATTCTTCAATGAACCAACCGATGCCTTTAACGTGCTTAAACAATCCAGGCTCTCGCAAAGGTTCGCCATTTTCATCTTTTAATATTTTTCCTGTAACAGAATCGCCTTCTCTTTTTAATCTTCCAGCTTCTCTAATGTCAAAAGCTACAGCATTTGCACGTCTAGTAGAGGTGGTGTTGAGGTTGATGTTATAAGCGACTAAGAAGTCCCTTGCTGAAATGGCAGTTGCTCCAGATTTAGAAACAGATTTGTTAAACTCGGCAGGTCCATAGTCAGGTTTCCAGTTAGGGTCAACTAATTTTTGCTTTAAGCCTTCGTATTCTCCTGAACGACAATTGGCTAAATTTTTTCTTTTTTCTTCTTTAGCGGCACTTTCATAACAGTAAATTGGTATGTTCAGTTCATTGCCAACTCTTTCAGCGAGTTTATGAGCCCACTGTGCAGTTTCTTGCATAGAAATATCAGCTATTGGGACTAAAGGGCAAACATCAGTAGCACCCATTCTAGGGTGTTCTCCACTATGTTTACTCATGTCAATGAGGTTTTGTGCTTTTTGTATCAATAAAAATGCAGCGTCAATGACCTGTTGAGGTTCTCCTACAAAGGTTATTACGGTTCTGTTGGTGGCTTTTCCAGGGTCTACATTTAGTAGTTTTACACCATCAACAGTTTCTACTACATTAGCGATTTCTTGTATTTTTTTGGCATCTCTACCTTCCGAGATGTTTGGGACGCATTCTATGAGTTGTCTTTTCATTATTTTTTTAAGATTGTATTTTTCCGTTAATGATTATTTTATCAATATACTTATGTCCAAAAGAATAGGGGATAAAAGCATAAGATGATATAGGTTTTGTAATGAATAAATTGGCTTTCTTGCCAACAGCAATACTTCCTAGTTCTTGACTTAGCCCCATTGCGTAAGCTGTATTTATTGTTGTAGCGTTAATGACTTCTTCTGGTGTCATGCCCATTCTAATACAGCCTAGTGAAGCTACAAAATTCATATTTCCACTTGGGCTAGAGCCGGGGTTATAGTCAGTAGCTAGAGCCACAGGCAAATCATTTTCCATTAATTTTTTGGCAGGTCCGTAGGGTATGCCTAGAAAGAATGAACACGATGGTAATAAAGTTGGCATACACTCGCTACCTTTTAAAACTTCTATATCTTCATCGCTCATTATTTCTAAGTGGTCAACAGATAAGGCCTTGTATTTGACACTTGCTTTAACGCCACCTTGAATTGTGAATTGATTGACGTGAGTTTTTGGTATTAAACCAAAGGACTGGGCAGCCTCAAGAAGTCTTTCTGTATCTTCTACAGAAAAGTAACCTTCCTCACAAAAAATATCTATGTATTCTGCTAGTTGTTCTTGTGCAATTTGAGGTAGCATTTCATCAATGATGAGGTCTAAGTAGGCCGATTTATTGGTTTTGTATTCTTGGGGGATAGCGTGTGCCCCTAAGAAAGTGGCTTTGATAGTTAAAGGAGATAACTTTTTTAATCTCTTTATCACTCTAAGCATTTTGAGTTCAGCTTCTGTTGTTAGTCCATAACCACTTTTAATTTCGATAGCACCAGTACCCATTCTCATAACTTCATTAGCACGTTGTAACGCTTTTTCTAGTAGTTCGTCTTCAGAAGTTTCTTGTAGCTTTTTGGCGGAGTTCAAGATACCGCCACCATTTTTAGCAATATCTTCATAACTAGCACCTTTTATTCGCTGCTCCCATTCGTTTTCTCTATTTCCAGCAAAAACTAAATGCGTATGGCTATCACAATAGGAAGGGAATACCATTCCTCCGTTAGCATCAATTATTTCGGTATTGTTCCAGTCGTCAATACCTGTCCATTGGTCCATACTGCCAAAAGCAGTAATAATTCCGTCTTGAATCTCTATGAACCCGTCTTTTATGGTGTCAATTTCACTCATTTCAGAGCCGCTGACCCACTTTCTGATTTGGTATTCAACTTGAACGAGCTCAGAAATGTTTTTTATTACTGTTTTCATTAGAATGATTAAATCTTAGCGAAAATAGAAAAAATAGCCCATAAATTGCTCCTTGATATTTGCTTATATTTGTGGGGTATGAATTCTATAGGAAAGCTATTTCGTTTAACTACATTTGGAGAATCTCATGGTGCTGCCATAGGTGGAATAATTGACGGTTGTCCTGCTGGATTATCATTAGATTTAGAACGTATCCAATCTGAATTGGATAGAAGAAAACCTGGTCAATCTTCCATTACTACTCAGAGAAAAGAAAGTGATATTGTTCAGTTTCACTCTGGAATTTTTGAAGGCAAAACTACAGGAGCACCTATAGGATTTACTATTCCAAATAAAGACTCTAAATCTCAAGACTACAGTCATTTGAAAGACACTTTTAGACCGTCCCATTCCGACTTTAGTTATACCAAGAAATACGGTTTTAGAGATTATAGAGGTGGCGGTCGTTCTTCGGCTAGAGAAACTGCCAATTGGGTGGTTGCTGGTGCAATTGCTAAGCAATTACTGTCAGATGTAAAAATTAATGCTTTTGTTTCATCAGTAGGAGCAATTTCTATTGATAAACCTTATCAAGAATTGGATTTCTCACACATTGAAAGTAATAGTGTGCGTTGCCCTGATTCAGCTACGGCACATAAAATGATGGCCTTGATAGAGGAAGTTAAAAACGATGGTGATACCATTGGAGGTATCATTACTGGAGTAGTTCAAAATGTCCCACAAGGATTGGGCGAACCAATTTTTGATAAGCTACACGCTAGTTTAGGAAAAGCACTTTTATCCATAAACGCTGTCAAAGGAATAGAGTTTGGTAGTGGTTTTTGTTCTACTGAAATGAGAGGTAGTCAGCACAATGATATTTTTAATCCTGATGGAACAACTCAAAGTAACCTTTCTGGAGGAATACAAGGAGGTATAAGTAATGGTATGGACATCTATTTTAGAGTGGCCTTTAAACCAGTTTCTACTTTGATGAAAGAGCAAAAAAGTATTGATGCAAGTGGACAAGAAGTTATGTTAGAGGGAAAAGGTCGTCATGACGCCTGTGTATTGCCAAGAGCAGTTCCTGTTGTTGAGGCTATGACAGCATTGGTTCTTGCCGACATGTATTTACTCAATAAAAATTCAAAACTTTAAAGATGAGAAAGCTCGCTTTGCATTGGAAGATAATTATAGGAATGGTTCTGGGAGTGTTCTACGGACTTGTAGCTAGTAAAATGGGTTGGGTAGATTTCACCAACGACTGGATAAAACCATGGGGTAAAATCTTCATCAATTTATTAAAACTAATAGCTGTTCCATTAGTATTTGCTTCGCTTATAAAAGGGGTTAGTAGCTTGAGTGATATTTCTAAACTTTCTAGAATTGGAGGCAAAACTATTGGTATGTATCTTTTTACAACTGTAGTGGCGGTGACTTTTGGTTTATTATTGGTCAATATTATTCAACCTGGAACATCCTTTTCTGAAGAAAAAAGAATGGAGTTGAAAGAACAATATGCTTCAAATGCTGCTAGCAAAATAGCATCTGCTAAAAATGTTAAAGAAGATGGTCCTCTGCAATTCATTGTTGATATGGTGCCCAGCAATTTTATTCAAGCAACAGGCAACAATAAGAATATGTTACAAGTCATTTTCTTTGCTATTCTTTTTGGTATTGCTATGGTTATGCTTCCTTCAGAAAAGACTTCTGTTGTCAAAGCTTTCTTTGACGGTGTTAATGATATTATTTTACAAATAGTGGATTTAATAATGCTAACCGCTCCCTATGGTGTATTTGCATTACTAGGGGGCTTAGTCGTTGATTTTGGAGGATCTGCCGAGCTTTTCCAAGCTCTAGGTATTTATTCTTTAAGCGTTGTTATTGGACTGCTTCTTATGATAATGGTCGTTTATCCTCTTATTTTAAAAACCTTTACTAAGCTTAATTATTTTGATTTTTTCAAGGGTATTGCTCCTGCACAGATGTTAGCATTTTCTACCAGCTCAAGTGCAGCAACATTACCTGTTACTATGGAAAGATGTGAAGACCATCTCGGTGTTTCCGAAGAAGTTTCATCTTTTGTTTTGCCATTAGGGGCTACTATAAATATGGACGGAACTTCTTTGTATCAGGCCGTAGCGGCTGTATTTATTGCTCAAGCCTTTGGGTATGATTTAGATTTAAGCCAACAACTGACTATTGTTTTAACCTCTACTTTAGCCTCTATTGGTGCAGCAGCAGTTCCTGGTGCAGGAATGGTCATGCTAGTTATAGTGTTAAGCTCTATTGGTATTGATCCTGAAGGAATAGCACTTATTTTTGCTGTAGACAGGTTATTAGATATGCTAAGAACGGTAGTAAATGTTACTGGCGATGCTACTGTAGCAACAGTAGTTGCAGCTACTGAGGATCAATTAAAAGATGTAACAGATAAAGAATTAATGAGCTAATGAGAGTACTACTTTATATATTTCTGTGTTTCAATTTTACACTTTTAGCTCAAGATAATTGTAATCTTGATGTTGATGCGACTGCAAAAAAGCATTTTAACAAGGCCAAACGACTAGCTGATGGTCTTCGTTATTCAGAATCCATTCATAATATTAAAAAAGCTCTTGAGATTCAATCCAATTACCCTAATGCCTATTTTTTAATGGGGAGGATATATGAGCTTAAAAAGGATATGGATAATGCCAAGCTCTACTATGAAAAAACTATTGAGGTATGTCCTATGCATTCACCTTTAGTGTATTGGTTTTTGGCTAGTGCGGCTATGGAAGATAAATCATTCAAACAAGCCAAAAAATATTTAAATAGCTATTTAGAGTTTCTTTCTTTGCCTGAAGAAAATAAGGCTATGGCTAGACAGAAAATTAAAACCGCCGAGTTTTACGACGATATGTATTCGAACCCTGTTCCTTTTGCTCCAAAAGCTGTCAAAGGTGTCAGTACAGCAAATGATGAATACCTCTCAGCACTATCGCCGGACAATGAGTTTGCTTATTACACTCGAAGAAGTACCAAACAAAAAATAGGTATGCTACGACCTGAAACAGTAGAGGAGTTTACAGTCTCAGCAAAGAAAGATGGTAAATTCGATAAAGGAAAAAAGATGCCATACCCCTTCAATATGCGACCAAATGAGGGAGGGCCTAGTTTGTCAATAGATAATAGAGAGTTATTTTTTACTATTTGTACCAATGAAAATGGCTACAAAAATTGTGACATTTATTATACAAAGAAAAAGTACGAAGATTGGTCGGAGTTAAAGCGATTAAAATACCCGATTAATAAAGGCGATAGTTGGGAATCCCAACCTACTATTTCTTCCGATGGAAATACGCTTATTTTTAGCAGTATTAGAGAAGGAGGGCTAGGTGGTTCGGACTTGTATAGTGTTAATAGAGATGAAAATGGTAATTGGGGCAACTTAAAATCCCTTAATGTTAATACAGAAGGTAATGAGAAATCACCATTTTTACACCCAGATAGTGAAACCTTGTATTTTTCTTCTGACACGCATTTAGGATTGGGAGGGTTGGATATATTCTACTGTAAAAAAGATTCTACAGGTAATTGGGCAAATCCAGTAAATATTGGCTATCCCATAAATAGTGAAAATGACGATTTAGCATTTTTTGTAAGTACCGATGGTAAAACAGCTTATTTCTCGTCAAATAAGCTATCTGGAGTCGGTGGTTGGGATTTGTATGAATTTCCATTACACAGAGCCGCAAGACCCGAAAAAGTACTTTTTATAAAAGGAGATGTTAAAGCTGAACAAGGAGAAATATTATTTGATGCTGTTGTTGAGGTTAAGTCAATGAATTCAAAGAAAGTTAGTCGTATTGAAGTTAACCAAGAGAGTGGTCAGTACGTAGGTGTTGTCAATATCCAAGAAGATGAAGATGTAATGGTTACAGTTAAGAGTAAAGACTACGCTTTTAATTCTCAGTATATATCTTCTGACGATAGTTATTTTCATAAGCCAGCAGACTTAGATTTTGAAATGCAGGCTATTGAGGAAGGTAAATCCTTTCGCATAAATAACATCTATTTTAATACAGATGCTTTCGAATTGAATCAACAAGCCAAAAATGTACTTAGCAGTTTTACGGAGTTCATGGACTTGAATCCAAGCGTTAGTGTCGCAATTCATGGCCATACTGATGATGTCGGAGATAACACTTCTAACCTAGAGCTTTCTACAAAAAGAGCTCAAGAAGTTCATGATTATCTCATATCAATAGGTGTTGACGCCAACCGCCTATCTTTTAAAGGCTTTGGAGAGTCAAAACCTTTGGTTGCAAATGATACGCAAGAAGGCAAGGCAACTAATCGAAGAACAGAATTCTTTATTACTAAAAAATAGACATAAAAAAACCTGCACCAATGTGCAGGTTTAATATCTTGAGCGTCGAAAAATTATCTTCTCTTCTCCTTAATTCTAGCTTTTTTACCTGTTAATCCTCTTAGGTAATAAATACGAGCTCTTCTTACAGAACCTTCTTTATTAACTTCAACTTTCTCAACTGCAGGTGATAATACCGGGAATATTCTTTCTACACCAACACCACTTGAAATTTTACGAACCGTAAATGTTTCTGTTGTGCTTTTTCCTTTTCTCTGTATTACTACACCTTTAAAAAGCTGTGTTCTCTCTTTACCACCTTCTTTAATTTTGTAGTGTACAGTTACTGTATCACCAGCACTGAAAGAAGGAAAGTCATTACCTTTTAATAATTCGTTTTCTACGTAGTTAATCTGTTCCATTGTAGTAATGTTATGTTTTAGCCTTGAAAAAGGTTTGCAATATTACGATATAATTTTAAATAAAGCTCAAGAATCAAAAGAAAAAATACTTAAGAATCTAATAAGTCAGGTCTTCTTTTTTTAGTTCTTTCTATGGCTTGTTCGTGTCTCCATTCTTCTATCTTAGGAAAGTTGCCTGATAGTAATATTTCTGGAACTTTCCAATTGTTGTATTCTGCAGGTCGTGTATAGACAGGTGGGGCTAGTAAATTGTCTTGAAAAGAGTCTGTTAGTGCGGATGTTTCGTCAGAAATTACACCAGGAATCAGTCTGATAATGCTGTCGCAAAATAGAGCGGCAGCTAATTCGCCACCAGTTAGTACAAAATCACCTATGGATAATTCGTGTGTTATGTAATGGTCTCTGATACGTTGGTCAACACCCTTGTAATGTCCGCAGAGTATTATGATGTTTTCAAAAGTAGAGTAGTGGTTGGCTATGGATTGGTCTAGTCGCTCACCGTCAGGTGTCATATACACAACCGCATCGTAGTTGCGTTCTGATTTTAGTTGGTCAATGCAATCAGCTATGGGTTGTATGCACATAACCATTCCCGCACCTCCTCCAAATTGATAATCATCTACTTTTTTGTGTTTATCGGTGGAGTAGGAGCGTATGTCATGAAGCCTTATTTCGACTATTTTTTTATCAATAGCTCGTTGCAAAATTGAGTGCTCGAAGGGGCTCTTTAACAGTTCGGGATGTATCGTTAGTATATCAATTCTCATAAATCAAAGTTACAAAATTCTTTATTAGCCAAGTGCTTGAAATGGTCTTATAATTTGATTAAATCTATACTGACAAAATGTCAAAAGTATATTATAAAATATTTAAAATCAATAATATATAATTATTATATAAAGTATAAGTTTTTTCATTAAAACTTTGTTGAATTTATTTAAAGGCGTAATAAGTTAACATTGATTTAAAGGATGTTTAAAAAATAAAAACTAAATTTGTGCCATAATCTTAAGCCTAAAAATCGTCATGAAAAAAATATTCTACCTTATAATTTTTATGTTCCCTTTTATCGCTTTTTCACAATCTCAAGATTATTTGGGAAAGTGGCGAAATAGCGACACCACTGAACTGGTTGAAATAATTTCTGATACTATTTATTATTATGAAATAGTTGATAGTTGTTATAATCTTGATAAAATTCCTTTTACCGATTCTGGAAATAATACATTAACGTTGTCTGTTGCAGGTCAATCTTACCCTGTAAATTATACTCTACAAGATGGCAATTCAGTATTAAATATGACGAGTGCATTTGATAATGCCACCTATTATTCTTATGATTTTACAATAGACGATTATGAACCATGTTCAGATTCTTCAAATACAAATTCTAATTACCAAGGAAAGTGGAAAACAACCTCTCCTGTTTTAATGTATCTTGAGTTTACTACAGATTCTGTCTTTGTTTATCGTTTTGATTCAGTTGGCTGTTACACTCTTAACTATTTAACATGTTCGGACCAAGGAAATAGTCAGTTGTTAATTTCAGGAGTGATTACTACTAATTATACGTTAAGTGATAATGGGGAAGAAATGGCTATTGATATTGTTGGTTTAGGAGATTTAGAATTAGAAAGATATGATTTCAATCCTGATCAATGGGTTGAGTGTACCTATAATTGGAAGTGTAATACTACAACGGGCTGCGAAGAGGTTGGTTTATTAGAAGGAAATTTTAATAATCAACAAGATTGCCAAGCTGCTTGTCAAATAGATACGACTACTATTCAAGAATATATTTTGGATATAGATATTTACCCCAATCCATTTAGTGATTATGCTACCTTGGATTTTAAGGATAAGGTAAATTCTTATCAATTGTATGATGTGTATGGTAGGCTATTATTAAGTAAATCAGTCAGTAATTCTGTTGAATACCTTCACAAAGGTTCTTTGAGTCAGGGGGTTTATTTTTTACAATTTATTGGAGATAAAAAAGCAAGTAGGGTTCGAGTAGTTATGGAGTAATTTTTTGGTTAATATGTAAAATAGCCGAGCAGACGCTCGGCTATTTTTTTGTACGGTTGTCTATCGGTTGTCTAAAACGTAAAAAAACTTCTAATCTACTAGAAAAGAAGTCTTTTTTTTAGTGCCCAGAATGGGACTTGAACCCATACGCTCATAAGAGCACAGCCCCCTCAAGACTGCGTGTCTACCAATTTCACCACCTGGGCGGGACAAAAAAAACCCGAATGAACGGGTTTTGTGACCTGGCTGGGGCTCGAACCCAGGACCCTCTCCTTAAAAGGGAGATGCTCTACCTACTGAGCTACCAGGTCAGGTTTAATTTTGAGTGTGCAAATATAATTGCATTATTTCAATCAGCAAGAAAATAAAATTAAATTTTTAAGACTTTTTAAATTGTCTTACAACGTTCAAAATCAGCGTTCTCGTCGAATAGTTTTCGATAGGTTCTTAGAGTCATATATTTTTCTGTACCCAAATTATGAACAATCTTTATCATTTTGGGGTTAAAATCACCAATCCATGTGATGATGAGCTGTTTGTACTGCTTACTTTCATTCTCAAACTGATTTTTAACAGCCATAATAATAGCGCCTTCTAAACCTTTCTTCTGAAAGTCAGGTGCTACACCAAATGCAATACCAAATACATTGTTACAACTTCCTTTCCATTTATGGTATAAAAATTTCAGTTTGCCTAGCCAGTTTAAGTTACCATTGATGTGCTGAAAAATTTGATTTATCTCAGGTAATGCAATGAAAAAAGCTATTGGCTCATTGTTATAATAGGCAAACCAAATGAGTTTTTCATCCATTATAGGTTTCATCTTACGCATTATAGAACGGGCTTGAGAAGCAGGCATTCCTTTAAAGTTGCTATGTGTTGTCCAAGCTTTATTATAGACGGTTCTAAAATCTTCGGCATAGTCGAACATCTTTTTGGTTTCTAGATGTCTGAAGGTATATCCTTTATCTTGTAAAATTCGAGCAGATCGTTCTTTGTATTTAGTTGAAATATCATCACTGATGTTTCGACAATACATGAATTGTTCGAAGTAAGTTAAAAAGCCGTAATCTTCAAATAACTTTTGATAATAGGGTGGCTGATAAGGGTTGGCATAGATAGGTCTATTTTCAAAGCCTTCAACTAATAGTCCCCAATATCTATCTCTTTCCCCAAAATTTATGGGTCCATCCATGGCTTCCATTTCTCTATCCTCAAGCCACTTTTTGGCGGTATCAAACATTAGAGATGAGGCTTTAGGGTCATCTATACATTCAAAAAAACCTACTCCTCCTGTGGGTTGTTTTTCCGAAAATGCTTTTTTTCTATTGATAAAAGCCGCAATACGACCTATGTAAACATTATCGTCATTCTTCAAAATCCACCTAATGGCCTCACCATGTCTAAAAAATTTGTTTTCCTTTTTAGTGAACACCTTTTCTATATCTTGTTTGATGTGAGGTATCCAGTTGGAATCGTTTTTATAAATCTCAAAAGGAATTTTATGAAAAGCTTTTATATGAGCAGACGTTTTTACTTCTATGATTATCATTTAAATTCCGTTTATTTGTAAAAGCAAATTAAGCTGAAATTTAAATGAAAAACAAAGTTGTTGTCATTACTGGTGCATCTTCAGGAATTGGAAAGGCTTGTGCTTGGCATTTTGCCAAGAATGGTAGTAAGGTCGTTTTAGCTGCTAGAAATAATGACAAACTAAAAGTTGTTGGCGAGGAAATGATGTCAGCTGGTTATGAAGTCCTTACAGTTCAAGCAGATGTAAGTATCGAAGAAGATTGCCAACATCTGATTTCAGAAACCATTAGTAAGTTTAAAGGAATTGATGTTCTTATTAATAATGCTGGGATATCCATGCGAGCAACTCTTGAGGAAATGGATTTATCAGTTATGAAAAAAGTTATGGATATCAACTTTTATGGGACTGTATTTTGCACTAAATATGCCTTACCTCATATTTTAAAATCAAAAGGTTCTGTTGTTGGAGTTTCTTCAATAGCAGGTTACAAAGGTTTGCCCGCTAGAACTGCCTATTCAGCTTCTAAGTTTGCTATGCAAGGGTTCTTAGAATCTTTACGAATAGAAAATTTGAAGAAAGGCTTACATGTCCTTATTGCTTGTCCTGGTTTTACGGCTTCAAATATTCGCAACACAGCTTTGTCTAAAGATGGAGAGATTCAGAAAGAAAGCCCTAGAGATGAAAGTAAAATGATGACCGCTGAAAAAGTTGCAGAATACATTTATAAAGCTGTTGTTAATAGACAAAATTCATTAGTTTTAACGATTAATGGAAAACTTACCGTACTTTTGAACAAACTATTACCAAGTTTAGTTGATAGCTTAGTGTACAATCATTTAAAGAAAGAACCTAATTCACCTTTTTAATCCTTTTTAATCCTAAATTAAATTTACAATGACCATTTTTTTAGTCGGCTATATGGGTTGCGGAAAAAGCACCCTAGGAAAAAAACTTGCCCATAACCTTAAACACGATTTTATTGACCTAGACAATTATATTGAAGAACAGGAGGGTAGAACCATCAAAGAAATTTTTGCTGATGATGGAGAAGACTATTTTAGAAAGCTAGAAAGAGTTTATCTTCACCGAGTAATTGATACTGAAAATGTAGTTATTTCAGTAGGTGGAGGTACGCCTTGCTTCTTTGATAATATGGAACAAATGAATGAGTATGGTCTAACGGTATATATCAATATGCACCCTAAGGCTCTTATTCCTAGATTACAATTGTCAGATTCTTTTAGACCTTTAATTGCTGGTATGGAAGGCGAGGTTTTACTTGACTATGTATATAAAACACTCAGAGAAAGAGAAGGCTTTTACCATAAAGCACATAAAGTAGTTACTGGATATAACCTATCTGCCAAAAAACTCCAAGAATACTGCTTAGAAGAGTAAGAAAGACTGTTTGCTATGCATCAGATTGATAACACATATTTGACCTTAGAAAAATTGCATGAAATTGTTCATGAACAACAGGTTATAAAATTGTCTAAAGATGCTAGTAAGCGAATTTTAGATTGTCGTTCTTTCCTAGATGAACAATCTGATAATAGCACACCAATTTATGGTATCAATACTGGTTTTGGCTCCTTATGTAACGAATCCATTTCTCAAGAAAATTTGGAAGAATTACAAGTGAATTTAGTCATTTCTCATGCTTGTGGTTTTGGTGAAGAAGTTCCTAGTTCTATTGTAAAACTTATGCTTCTTTTAAAAGTTCAGTCTTTATCGTATGGTTATTCGGGCGTTCAGCTACAAACCGTCAATAGACTTATTGATTTCTACAACGAAGACATTTTACCTGTTGTTTATCAGCAAGGTTCTCTAGGTGCTTCTGGTGATTTAGCCCCTTTAGCTCATCTTTCTTTACCATTGCTTGGTTTGGGTCAAGTATATTATAAAGGTCAGAAAGTCAAATCAGAGCAAGTTTTAAAAGAAATGGATTGGAAGCCTATTAGTTTAAAGTCTAAAGAAGGGTTAGCCTTATTGAATGGCACCCAATTTATGAGTGCATACGCACTTCATACACTTTTCAAGGCTTACAAACTATCTTATTTAGCCGATTTAATTGGCTCTGTTTCTTTAGAAGCCTTTGATGGTAGAATAGAACCATTTAATGAATTAGTACACCTTATACGCCCTCATAGTGGGCAGTTAAAGACGGCTAAAAATATTTCAGAATTTTTAGAGGGTAGCGATTTAATCAAACAGGAAAAAGTTAATGTTCAAGACCCATATTCTTTCCGTTGCATACCGCAAGTACATGGAGCAACCAAAGATGCTTTAGATTATGCTAAAAACACTATTATTACTGAAATCAATTCAGTTACTGATAACCCTAATGTCTTTGCTAAAGAGGGTAAAGTAATATCAGCAGGTAATTTTCATGGTCAGCCATTAGCATTAGTTATGGATCATATGGCAATAGCATTATCCGAGTTGGGAAGTATTTCTGAAAGAAGAATTTATCTTTTGGTATCAGGGCAAAGAGGTTTGCCTCCTTACTTGACGCCAAATGTTGGTTTGAATTCTGGTTTTATGATACCACAATATACGGCTGCAAGTATTGCTAGTCAAAACAAACAATTGTGTACTCCAGCATCTGTAGATAGTATTGTATCATCGAATGGTCAAGAAGATCACGTTAGTATGGGAGCAAATGCTGCTACAAAACTTTATAAAGTCGCTGAAAATATCGAAAGAATATTAAGTATTGAGTTGATGACTTCCTCTCAAGCCTTATCTTTCAGAACTAAAAAGTCTTCTGATTTTATAGAAAGTTTTGTGAATAGTTTTAGACAAGAAGTAGCTGTTTTATCTAAAGATGTAGTGCTTCATGATGAAATGATGAAGTCGCAGCAATTTATTCAGAATTTATCTTTAGAGGAAAGTTTAATATACTAACACTTACTACAGATTAAAAGTCTCTTTTCTTCATTCATTAAAGTAGTGGCAAAAATATAATCATTACCACCTTCATT
Source organism: Flavobacteriales bacterium (assembly GCA_016779995.1). NCBI lineage: Bacteria > Pseudomonadati > Bacteroidota > Flavobacteriia > Flavobacteriales > Flavobacteriales bacterium. The sequence goes on along the minus strand of JADHMO010000009.1, from coordinate 31,377 downwards.
TAGACCTAATTTTTTACGAATCTCATTTACTGAATTAGGGAAGTTTCTCTTAGAAATATTTGCTTTTTTAGACTTTATAGCCGTTTGAATTTCTTTTTTACTCAATCGACATATCGTATTCAGTTCAAAACATCTTCCAGGAAAATCTTTTACATAATTTTCTGAAGTATAAAGATGACTGTTAGAATGAAGTTTACTTAGTTTAAAAGCTAGGGCAATAGACTTAAAAGCACCAGCTTTTAAAATACTTGCATTGGGTTCGTAAATGTACTTTAGTGGCAATGATAAGTTTATTGTAGTATTAAGTTCTTGCTCATTGTCAAATTTAAAAGTGAAGTCTTTTACTAAATCTTTACAAATTATAGATGTTTGCTTTTTACTTGAATTAGCGTCAATGAGAAACAACAATTCTTTACATTCATTATTGACTGCTATGACGTGTATTTCTTTGAGCTGAGGCAATTGCTCCATAGCTAGTTTGATATCAAGCAAAGGCGAGGTTTTAACTAAGATTTGCTTTCCCTTTTCTAAAAGTAGGTTTAAGTGCAGTATGATATTTGGGGTGTATTCCTCTAGTCTTACGACTTTGGTATTGTTTTCATTTCTCCTTGAAGGGTCAATATAAATCAAGTCAAAGCTCTGATTAGTTTGCTTTAAATATTCAATGCCATCAGTAAAATGAGATTCAACTTTTGCTTGCAAACACTTCAAGTTATGTTGTGCAATAAATTGTAGTTCCAAATCCTTTTCGCAATGAATAGTATTTTTAAAAGATTTACTGATAAAAAAACTGTCTATTCCAAAGCCACCAGTTAAGTCAATACAGGATTCGCCTTTACAAATTTTGGATTTATATAAAGCAGTATGCTCAGATGAGCATTGTTCCATGCTAAGTTGTTTAGGAAAGATGAGATTTTTATGATTTTTCCATGAGGGTATTTTCGTTTCAATTATTTGCCTAGCCTTGAGTTGATTGGCTAAAATTCCACTATCTACTTCTAGTTTTTGATTTAATGAAAACAGAAGTTTGTCAATAGGATTCTTATAATTTTTTGCTATAAAATCTTGCCAAAACTCATCGTTCAGAAAGTTGTATTTATTCTTAAAGTCAGTAGACATTAAATGTTTTTAGTCAATTCTTGAACCAGTTTGAATTCAGATAAAAACTCTTTGGCAATAACTCTAAAAAGAGTGTAAAAAGGTATGGCTATAATCATTCCTAAAACACCCCATAAAGTACCTGCCGAAATAACAATTATGAAAATTTCTAAGGGGTGTGCCTTTACTGAATTAGAAAATATGAGTGGTTGTAGAACGAAATTGTCAATTAATTGCATAATGGCAAATACAACACATATTTTTAAACTTAATGGAATAACTTGTGTATAAAAGTCCAAATCTAAATTAGTTGAAATACCAATAATTACACCAATTATAGCTCCAATCATAGGTCCTATGTATGGGATAACATTTATAATCCCAGCTAAAAATCCAATTAGAATAGCATTCTTAATTCCTAGAATAGAAAGTCCAGTGCTAACTATAATAGTAATAATGATTATTTGTAATATTATTCCAATAAAGTATCTACTTAAAAGTCGCTTTGTGTTTTTCAACACGTTCAGAATCTGATTTGTTTTGCTTTCAGGAGTTAGGGCTAACAAAAAATCACTGTACAGCTTTTTTTCTTTTAAAAAGAAGAAAGTGATGAATATAATAGAAAATAAAGCAATTATGCTGTTCCCTAAAATTCCTATGGCCGAATTGAAAATAGATTTTACATCGGTAAGGCTGAATAATTGAACTATCTCATTATCAATAGACGATTTTTCATCCAATAAATGTTTGTCTTTTAGCCAATTTTCTAAATCATTTATGGGTTCCTCCAGTTCTAATGATACTGCTTCAAAATTAATTTTAGATATGATTCTAGCTTCTTCCATCACTAAAGGAGTAAAAAGAGCAAAAAAACCTGTAAAGAATGTCAAAAGAACCAGTAGCGTAATAACACTTTTTAGGGCGTTGGGTAAATTTCTTTTTTTGATTTGGATTCTACTGAGCAATTTCATTATTGGCCTACCGATAAGTGCCAACACTAGTGATACTATTAAGTATACAACAATTGTTTTGAGATAAAAAACTAGCACTATTCCAATAATTGATGCTATGAGTATAATGCTGTTTTTGAGGGTGCGGTTCATTTATCTAATGTATTAGTTTTGGTTTGAAAAAACAAAATCGATAATATTAGCTCCCATTTTTAGGGCTTTTAGCCTAATTTCAGGACTATCGTTGTGTACTTCAGCATCTTCCCAGCCGTCACCTAAATCACTTTCGTAAGAATAAAATACGACCATTCTGCCTTCGTGAAAAAGTCCAAACCCTTGTGACGGTTTAGCGTCGTGTTCGTGTACTTTTGGCAAACCATTATCGAAATCATAAGTCTGATGATATATAGGGTGAGAATAGGGTAATTCTACAAATTCACTTTCAGGAAAAATTTTCTTCATCTCTGGTCTTACAAACTTATCCATACCGTAATTATCGTCTATATGAAGAAATCCACCACCAATCAAATATTTTCTTAGATTTTCGCTTTCTTCTGTTGAAAATATAACATTTCCGTGACCGGTCATGTGTACGAAAGGATAATTGAAAATATCTGTGCTTCCTACATCAACAATATCGTATTTTCTGTCAATATTAGTTCCTAAATTTTCATTGCAAAAAACAATTAGATTGTTTAATGCCGTAGGATTAGAATACCAATCGCCACCACCATAATATTTTAACACAGCAATTTTGTATGATGGAGAAGAAAAACCAAATGCTATTATGACAATACTTAGGAAGATTAGCTTTTTCATTGATTTAATAAATTTATTGTGTGACAACTTACTATTGCAGCAGTTTCTGTTCTAAGTCTATTTTTACCTAGTAAAACTGCAGAAAAACCATGTTTCAGAGCATGGTCTATTTCTTTTTGGCTAAAATCGCCTTCTGGACCAATCAATACTAGGGTGTCAGCACCTTTTTTAATGACTTCCTTAAGTTGTTTTTTTTCGTCATTTTCAACACAATGAGCAATGTATCGTTCTTCTACAGTATTGTTACTAACGAAACTATCAAATGAAACAGCCGCATTAAGTTTTGGAAGGTAGGCTTGTTTTGATTGCTTCATAGCAGCTACTAATATTTTATTCATTCGCTCAAGTTTCAAGACTTTTCTTTCTGAATGTTCACATAGAATTGGTGTAATTTCATTAATCCCTATTTCTGTAGACTTTTCCAAAAACCATTCGAAACGTTCATTCATTTTTGTAGGTGCAATAGCTATATGAATATGTATGGTGCTTTTACCATAATTACGTTCTACTTGATCTATTTTTAATTGACAGGATTTTGGATTGTCACCAATCAATGTTGCTTTGTAAAACCCACCTTTACCATCAACAAGATGAATTATATCACCAATTTCTTTGCGTAATACTTGAATACAATGTCTACTCTCTTCCTTTGAAAGAGTGTATTCATCTGAATTTACGTCTGGCGTGTAAAACAATTGCATATTATTTTCAAAAGTATAAAAAACTAAATTTACTCATCTAATTTTATTTTCTTTGTTCATTATGGTTGACCTTTATCAATTGGTGTATGTTTTATAATCAGAATGGTGAAATTGTAAGTGCTGTTCGGCTAGAGATGAATAACCGTTCTTTCTTGTACGGAGACGGTTTGTTTGAACGTCTTAGACTGTTTAACGGTCAAGTTTTCAATAGAAAAAATCATTACAACAGATTATCTTTTTCATTGAAAGAGTTACAACTTAATATTTCAGTTTCTATAGATGAGCTTTTTGAACAAGTAGAGTATTTAGCTCATCATAATGGGCTAACTTCTTGTAGTGCTAGAATTTCGATATATAGAAACTCAGGAGGCTTATATACTCCAGAGACACTTCAAGCTAGTTATGTAATAGAAACTATGGGCCAGGCATCTGATTGTTTTTCATTAGGTGATGGTCTGCAGATAGGAGTTTATGACAAGCATCTTAAATCCAAAAGTTTACTATCTACAATAAAGTCTTCTAGCGCAAATTTATATGTATTGGCTTCATTAGAAAAGAAAAGCAAAAGCTTAGATGAATTATTATTACTTAATTCTGATAAACGACCTGTTGAGGGTACGAACTCTAATTTATTTATTGTAAGAGATGATAAGATTTTTACACCACCACTTTCTGAAGGGCCTCTGATGGGTTGTATGCGTTCATTAGTGTTAGACCATTTCGCAGTTGAGGAGGTAGCTTTAGATTTAAAAGATATTCAAATAGCTGAAGAGATTTTTTTTACCAACTGCAATGGCGTTCGCTATGTCAAGAAGTTTGGGCAATTTGAGGGCTATACCAATACAATATCAAAGAAAGTCGCCACAAAATTAAATTCACTAATTTAATTCGGGGTCTTCGGGCATATTTGACCAAATAGCGTACTCTTTATCCATTTTTTTAATGAAATCACGCCACATGTGTTTATCGTTATTATCAAGAAGATGTTTTACATCTTCATTGCATACTATCCAAGATTTTTCACTGAGCTCGTGTTCTAGTTGTCCTGGACTCCAACCCGAATAGCCCACAAAAAAGCGTATTTCTTTAGCGTTTACCTCTTTGTTTATTATCAGTTTTTTTAGAGTGTCAAAATTTCCACTCCAATACAAATTATCACTAATTGGTATTGAATTATCAATTTTATCTCCTAGGCTGTGAATGTAGTGAAGCGTATTTTTTTCAACTGGACCTCCAACATGCACATTAGCATCAAAAGAGGGAAAGTCTTCAAACAAGTCGTGAATTTTAATTTTGGTAGGCTGATTAAGTATAAAGGCGATACTTTCATTATCGTTATGTTCTGTAAGAAGTAATACGGAACGCTTGAAATTTGAGTCCAACATACTTGGCTCTGAAATTAATAATCTTCCTTTTTTGGGTTTAATGTTTTTCATACATCTATAACGAACAGTTTAATTGAATTGTTACATACTTTAGATTAAATTACAGTTCATTAAGTTTAAACGTATCTTTTAGCCTAACTCCTTTTTCGGTATGCTGAACAGTACAACATTCGTTGTAATTGTCGTGCTGTAAAAAAATGACATATTCTTTGTCAGCTGCTTCGTTTAAAAATTTTTCTTTTTCGGTCAAAGTGACTAATGGCTTTGTGTCGTAGCCCATAACATAGGGTAGTGGTATATGTCCTGTGCTAGGTAGTAAATCGGCGGCAAACACTAGAGTTTTACCTTTATATTGTATATGAGGTATCATTTGTGCTTCTGTGTGTCCATTTACAAAAAGAGTAGAAAAGTCTTTAAAAAGCTCACCTTCTTGTTCAACAAAATTTAAATGCCCACTTTCTTGAATAGGGATTATATTTTCCTTTAAAAATGAAGCTTTTTCTCTATTGTTGGGTTGTGTTGCCCATTGCCAATGGTCTTTATTGCTCCAATATTTAGCATTCTTAAAAGCCATTTCAAAACCACTTCTATCCTTATTCCATTTGACGCTACCTCCACAATGGTCAAAGTGTAGGTGTGTCAAAAAAACATCTGTAATGTCAGAAGGCGAATAGCCTAAGTTTTCAAGTGAGCTATTTAAGGAAACATCACCATGCAAATAATAATGTTTTAAAAATTTATCGTCTTGTTTGTCGCCAATACCATTGTCTATTAGAATGAGTTTGTTGCCATCTTCTACAAGTAAAGAACGCATGGCCCAAGGACATAAATTATTTTCATCTGCTGGATTAGTTCTGCTCCACAAAACTTTAGGAACAACTCCAAACATAGCCCCACCATCTAGCTTAAAATAACCCGTGTCAATTGTATACACCTTCATGTTGAAAAGTTTAATTTTTTCAAATGTATAAAATGTCAATTATCTATAATTTACAATTTAAATAAATTTTATCAATGAAAGTACATTTAATAGCAATCGGTGGTAGTGCAATGCATAATTTAGCTTTAGCATTACACCATAAAGGCTTCGAAGTATCGGGTTCTGACGATGCTATTTTTGAACCATCTAAAAGTCGCCTTGACGCTTTTGGCTTATTGCCACAAAAGATGGGTTGGTTTCCTGAAAAGATTCATAAAGACCTTGACGCTATAATATTGGGCATGCATGCTAGAATTGATAATCCTGAGTTAATTAAAGCTCAAGAGTTGAAAATTCCAATTTTTTCTTACCCAGAGTATATTTATAATCAAAGTACTGACAAGAAAAGAGTTGTGATAGGGGGGAGTCATGGAAAAACTTCTATTACGGCTATGATATTACACGTTTTACATCATTACAATATGGATTGTGATTATATGGTAGGAGCTAAGTTAGATGGCTTTGATACTATGGTTAGGTTAACTGCTGAAGCTCCAGTAATCGTTTTGGAGGGTGATGAATATCTTTCCTCGCCAATTGATAGACGGCCTAAATTCCATTGGTATAAGCCTCATATAGCTATTCTTAGTGGTATAGCTTGGGACCACATTAATGTGTTTCCAACATTTGAAAATTATGTCAATCAGTTTAGGATTTTTAAAAATGATGTTGAAGATGTACTTTTTTATTGTGATGACGATAAGGTTTTATCTGATTTATGCCAAGAAGATTCTACTTGCCGATTAGAGTCGTATAGCGTTCCAAATCATTGTGTTGAAGATGGTATCACTTACCTAATAGATGGAGAGTCTAAACATAGACTTGAAATATTCGGAGAGCATAATTTACAGAATTTGAATGCTGCTTTATTAGTTTGTCAAGAATTAGGTATTCAAAAGAGTGATTTTTACAAAGCTATTTCCTTATTTAAAGGAGCATCTAAACGATTGGAGTTAGTAAAAAGAGGGGAGAGCTCAGTTGTTTATAAAGACTTTGCTCACTCTCCATCAAAACTAAAGGCAACTTCATCGGCTATGAAAAAGCAATACACCCATAGAGCATTAGTCGCTTGTATGGAATTGCATACTTTTTCTAGTCTGAATAAGGATTTTTTAAAAGAGTATTTGGGTGCTATGGACACACCTGATATAGCTGTAGTGTATTTTAGTAAAGCGGCTATAGCTCACAAAAAGTTAGAAGATATTTCTGTGGAGCAAGTCCATAAAGCTTTTGGTCGACTAGATTTAAAAGTATTTACGGACTCTAAAGATTTGCAACTTTTCTTAAAGTCATTAGAATGGAAGAATCGAAATCTTTTAATGATGAGTTCCGGCAATTTTGATGGTATTGATTTTAACCGCCTAGCAGAAGACCTGTTGGAAAGTTAAATGCAAAAAAAAGCCCTCAGATGAGGGCTTTTTCTTAGCTATTCATAGTCACAATGAATTCTTCATTTGTCTCCGTTCTTAGCAGCCTATCTCTCATAAATTCAATAGACTCTACAGGAGTCATATCTGCAAGATGGTTTCTAAGCACCCAAATCTTCTGAGTTAAATCTTTACCAAGTAGTAGGTCTTCTCTACGAGTACTAGATGATGTAACGTCAATAGCAGGGTATATTCTACGGTTAGATATTTTTCTATCCAATTGAAGTTCCATATTACCTGTACCTTTAAATTCTTCGAAGATAACTTCATCCATTTTACTACCTGTTTCAGTCAATGCAGTAGCTAGAATGGTTAGTGAACCACCATTTTCAATTTTTCTGGCAGCACCAAAGAATCGTTTTGGTTTTTGTAATGCATTGGCATCAACACCACCAGTAAGAATTTTACCAGATGCTGGTTGTACAGTGTTGTAAGCTCTTGCTAAACGTGTAATAGAATCTAAAAGGATAACTACATCATGCCCACATTCGACTAGTCTTTTTGCTTTTTCAAGAACAATATTTGCAATTCTAACGTGTCTGTCAGCAGGTTCATCAAAGGTAGATGCTATAACTTCGGCATTTACGCTTCTTGCCATATCGGTAACTTCTTCTGGTCTTTCATCAATCAGTAAAATCATTAGATAGGCTTCTGGATGATTAGCCGCAATAGCGTTTGCTACTTCTTTAAGAAGAACCGTTTTACCTGTTTTAGGTTGTGCTACAATCAATCCTCTTTGACCTTTTCCAATAGGAGCAAATAAGTCAATCATTCTTGTAGATAGTGAACTTTTACCATTTTCTGTTAGACGAAACTTTTCGTCTGGGAATAATGGTGTAAGGAATTCAAAAGGCACTCTGTCTCTAACAATGTTAGGATCTCTACCATTGATTTTTTCAACCTTAATTAAAGGGAAATACTTTTCTCCTTTTTTTGGCGGACGAACCGTACCACTTACTGTGTCACCTGTTTTTAACCCAAACAATCTAACTTGTGAGTGAGATACATATATATCATCAGGAGAGCTTAAATAGTTATAGTCTGAAGACCTAAGGAAACCAAAACCGTCTGGCATCATTTCTAAAACACCTTCTGCTGTAACAATTCCATCAAACTCATGTTCTTCATGACTTTTTTTATTTGGGTTGTTTCCTTTATGACGATGATTAGGGTTTTTCTCTTTGCCGTTAGGGTTGTTATTGTTGTTGGTGTGTTTAGGCTTGGGATTTTCATTTTGCTTTTTCTCTCTTTGCTTTCTAGCTTCTTCAGATTTTTTCTCTACAGAGAGTTGTTTAGCTTGAACATCTAATATTTCGTATACAAGTTCTTGTTTTTTTAATTTTTGGTAGCGTGGTACGCCTAAGTCTTTTGCTATATCTTTAAGTTCTGGTAATAGCTTTTTGTTTAATGTATGTATATCAATCATTTGATATTTTAAATTTGAGTTATTTTTTTAAATGAATTACTTTAAAGAAAAAGAGTGGGTATTTTTCATAGAGTTCAGTCGAACTCGAGTGCAATTATACTAATAATTTATTTCAAAACAAGTGATGTCTTTGATTTTAATGGTTTAATTTTGTTCCAATTCTATATTTACAGATTATGATTCAGAGAGTTCAATCCGTTTATTTATTGTTTTCAATATTTTTTATGGTAGGAATAACCTATTTTTTGCCAGTTCTGATTAGTGAAGAAGGTGAGGTCTTTTTCACTCATCAATTCATATATGCTCATATATCAATTTTAGTGTCATCTTTTTTATTGCTTTATTCCATTTTCTTATTCAAGAATAGAAAAAAACAATTGTTATTTAATCAAATTAGTAAGTTTTTACTTTCAGTTACTTTCTTTATTTTATTCTTTACTAAGGGAGAACTTTTTCCGGCCAGAGGTATGTTTGTTTTTATTATTCCTTATGTACTTATACTTTTAGCTAATAGATTCATTAAAAAAGACGAGAATTTGGTTCAATCGGCTGATAGAATCCGTTAGTGTCTATTAAACTCTATAACTTCTAGATTTTTTACTTCTCCTTTTTCGATATCGAATCTTAACATCGTAATGACTTTGTGAATACCGTAGTTTCCTGCTGCACCTGGGTTCATGTGTAATATTTCACGATTCTTATCATACATAACTTTTAATATATGAGAATGTCCACAAATGAATAAATCAGGACTATTTTTATCTAATTCTTCTCTGATGTTTTTTGTATAGTTATAAGGGTAGCCACCTATATGTGTTATCCATACTTTAACACCTTCGCATTCAAAATGTAAATCTTTAGGGCAAATAGCTCTAATTTTGTGGTTGTCTATGTTGCCATATACGGCTCTTAATGGTTTGAAAGCAGATAGTTGGTCTATCACTTCTACGGAGCCAATATCTCCTGCATGCCAAATTTCATCACAATTTTTAAAGTGTTCAAATACTTTTGGGTGCAATGTAGAGTGTGTGTCAGAAAGCAGACCGATTTTCATTTAGCGAATTAAAGAAAAATCCCCATAAAAATAATGCGATTTGTATTCAAAGTCTGTAATTTTAACCTTATAGCAATAAACACCGTTTGGACTCATTTTGTTTTTATACTTACCATTCCACCCTACATTTCTATTTTGATATATTTTCTCTCCCCATCTATTAAATATACTCAAGTCATATTCGAGTAATCCATCGCCGTAGATTTCAAAAATATCATTTTTTCCGTCTTCATTAGGGCTAAAACAGGAGGGTATGTAAAGGTTTATATATGGTCGAACCAATATATATTTGCTTACACTATCTACGCAATTTTCAGAGTTTTTAATTTTTAGTTTTACTTCGTACAAGCCAGTAGTGTCGTAAGTTATTGTATGGGTTTGTTCTGTGCCAGTTTTTTCATTTCCGAAATCCCAAAATAGGTTATCTGAATTTAGAGAATTATTTTCAAATTTTACTTCTTCATTAACATAAATTTTATCTCTATCCATTAAGAACTGAGCTTTTATGTTGTAAACGAATATTTTGAAGTTCTCTAAATCTTGACAACCATACTCAGTTTCACATTCTATGATTACATTTAAATCAGATTTTGGATAAAAATTAGTTGTAGACAGTAGTTGGCCATAAATGTTAGAAAAAGAAAGAAATTTAATATTATCGTTGGTATTAAAATTTATCGATGTATTTGAAAAATTATAACTTTGACCTGCACAGATTCTGTTATCTGAAAGAATTTCTATTTTAGGCTTGTCATAAATTTTAAAATTAATAATAGCTAATTTGCATTCTAGATCGCTAGTAATACCATACAGTTTAGTATTTTCTGTAGCTATTATGGTTGAGTCGTTTATAGGATTGGTTAGTGTACTTTCTTGAAACCATTTTATTTCCTCATTACTTTGGAGGGTAGAGTAACTATTTAAGTTGTTTATATTATAAAGACTTGTCTTCATTGAGTTTTCATCTTCACATAAATCGATTTCATGTGAAAATTGCTCTCTTTCTTTAACAAAAACTCTTACAGTGTCTTTCATTTCATAAATATTGAATGAAATATCATCAATTCCGAAGTCATTGCCAGCACCTTGTGAGTTAAGATTTACGATGCATAATTCCGCTGATGTATTAATTCCTGAATGCCATACTTCATAATAATTATCCCATGTATTTATTTCATCTGGAGCAGTAAACGAATCTCCTAATGGTTCATTATTTATACTAAATTCTAAAATTGCTGGGTTATTGGCAAATACAGATGTTACCCATGTAGAAAATTCATATTCTGTATTTTGTTCTGTATTCACAGTTTGACACCATACTTTAGTGTTAATCACTTCTGATCCATTTATTACCATGAACTTGCCATTGGGTGGATTTGTATGATCATTACCATCAAAATTATTGTGTGCTAAAGAAGCATCATTAGTTATAGTAAAGCTTGATTCATTTGATAATACACCAAATTGACCTGAATTGTTCGAATAGGTATAATCTGTATTGAATGATGTATTGCCTAACTCAAAATCGCCATTAATAATCAAGTTTTTTGAATTGGCAGTAATTATAAAATCTGTTGTAGTTGTTAGTCCACTAACAATTGGATTATGAATGTTTGGATTACTTAAATATTCTGCGGGTAACCAAGAAATTTTTGTGAGTTCTGAGTTTGCGTTTAGCTGAGTGGAACTACCTTCACAAATGGTAATATCTTCACCAGCATGTTGACAATGAGCATAGAAATTCGATAATGATACTAAAACAATAATAAGGAATATTGGTTTGAATTTCATGGTTTTTAAGTAGAACAAACGAATTTAGTATTTTTTACTATACTATTCTAGTAATTTAACTATTTTTTTCTCTACCCAACCACTTTGCCCATCTAGAAGTTTAATATGAAACATTTCTTCACTTTCATCTAATATTAATACTTTATTACCTCTATCTACATTTCCATTAGACTGATAGTTGATGTTATCATCAAATAACTTAGCTTCTTTAAGAATTATAGCATAGACTTTGTTTTCTTGAATGTTGGCATTATACATCTGAGCCCCAATTAAAAAAGTAATTATGATACTTAAAAGTAGTCCATTAAACTTCCACTTTTTTCTATTCTTGATAAACAATATTAAAAAAACTGATGAAAGCCATATCCCAGTTATTAATAAAACGCTCCATATCTTCAGTGAAAGTTGATGAGTGATATTGTTCCACCATCTGACATAAAACAATTGAGGTATAGGTTCGATTAAAGTGATTCTATTTTGAGCTAAAGCTAGGTTGTTTATAGCATTTTTATCTTTTTTTATTTGAAGTGCTTTTTCGTAATAATAAATACTTAAAGGAATTTTGCCAAATTGGTAATTTGCATTAGCTAGGTTAAAATAAAGCTCAAAAGAAAAATAGTTGGAGTCTAAAATAGTTTGGTAATTGTCTATTGCCTCAGCGTATTTTTCAGTTTGGTAGTGTGCGTTGGCAGTAATAAATAGGCTATCTAAATGGGTTTTAGAAAATCCTATTAATGACAAGAATGTAAAAAAGATGATTATTCTATACTTCATTATTTTTTTAGGTCTTGTTCTACTTCAATTATCACTGCCGTTGCTTTTTCATAAACCTCTTTCATATCTTCAGTTTCTAATGCTGAAGGTGCAAAACGACAAAACTCACATTTTTCTATAATTGATGTGAAGTTATTTATTACTGTTTCAGTCACTCCATTTTTATTAAAGTAGTCATTGATAGTGTCTTTGGATAAATCAGCCATATTTACATTAAATTTATTGGAGAAATAATTCCAAAGCGACTTTTCTATTTCTTCAAAAAACTGCTCTTTTTCATCATTTTCGAGGTGTTTTTGAGCTTTTTTTAGTCTTTTTTGAGCAAAAACAAGCGATTTTCGATATTTTCTCAAAACAGGATTTCTATTATTCTTTTCCTCAAAATATAAATTAATGAAGTATGCAATAACAGCTAAAATTGGTAATGAAACTAGTAGAATAAATAGCCATTTGTTGAAAGGGCTTTTGTTAAATCGTTCTAGCGTTGTGTCTACTTTTATTGTACTAAATGCTTGAGAATTATTGTTGTTTTGAAGTTCTTCAGAAGATAAGTAGGAGTTTTCGTTGTTTTCTCCCTTTAGAACATTTATTGTTATGTCTTGAGTTTTAAGGCTTTTGTAAGTCTTTGTTTTGGTGTTAAAGTAGCTAAATCCTACTCCTTCTATGGTGTATTCCCCTTTGTATCTTGGTATCAATAGGTGTTCAAATTCGACACTTCCTGCAATTCCACTTTTTGTACTAAATGTCTTGTCTTTTTTTTGTGGGTCATAAGCTTCAAAGTTTGAAGGGAAATCAATAGGGATATTATCTATTAAGTGGATATTGCCATTTCCCGAAAGGGTCAGCTTGTAATTAATAGCTTCATTGGCATCGGCTGTTGTTTTGTCTACAGACGATTTAATTTCAAATTGACCTACTGCACCATTAAAATTTTCAGGCGCACCATCTGGCAAATCTTTTACATTAACCGTAATATTTTTTGATTTTATCTTTTCTTCAATATTTTGATAAGAACCAAACATTCCAAACGGATCTCCAAATGGGTCTCTTCTGTTACGTTGTTTTTTAACTTGCACAGTGACGTTTATTTCCATAGGGTCAATATTTAACTTACCACTTTTTTGAGGTGTTAAGATAAATCGACTTATTTCCCAAACGTTGTGTCTTTCACCATCTATAACTTCTAATTTAGGCGTTGATTTAGTTTCTACATCTTCTTTCCAAAAGCCATTAAGTTCAGGTATAGTTGATATATTAATATCAGCTAAGTTTATTTTTGAGTACAGTTTATAGCTGACCACTATTTGTTCACCTTGATAGATGTTTCTTTTATTGACTGTTGCCTTTATATAAACGTTTTCAGCTATGTTGTAACTAGCACTAGACTTGGTGTTAGGGTTAGCCTTGGTTACATTCATTATTCCTGCTTTGGAACGAATAAGCTTTCCATTGGAAGTAATACTTGCTTCTCCAATCTTGAGTTCGCCTTCCTTTAGTGCAGTTACGTAGTAGGAGTAGGTTGTGCTTTGAGAACGGCTAATTTTGCCATTAATTATTTGCATACTACTGCTTGAAGATTGATTAGGTCCACTGATTTTCCTTAGTCCATTCAAGGTAGGCGGATTAAAGCCTGTACCTTCTCCATCTAGAGTGAAATCTATTCTAAATTCTTCGCCAACAGCTACTGGATTTTTGCTAACACTTAACTCTAAGCTTTGTCCGAATGAGAGGAAAGGTAAAAAAGCAAGTATGTAAATAATCCAATTCTTCATCTACCAATCCTTTAGAATTTTGAGTTTAACTCCCTGTTGTTTCTTCTTTTGTAAGTCCTCCTGAAGTTCTTTTTCTTGTTGTTGTAAAGCATCTAATATTTGTTGTGCTTCTTCTTCAGTCATCTCATTGGGATCTTGAGGTTGTTTAGGTTCTTCTTTTTTCTCTTCTTCTGATTGTTCTCCTTTTTCATTTTGGTTTTCACCTTTATCTTTTTCTTCTTCTTTTTGCTCCTCTTTTTCTTCCTTCTTATCTTCTTCTTTTTGCTCTTCTTTTTCTTGCTCTTGATTTTGATTTTTCATTCGCATAGCGTATGCCAAATTGTGTTTAGTATCTAAGTCTTTTGGGTTGTTTCGTAGTGCATTTTTATAGGCTTCTATGGCTTCGTCTAATTTTTGCTCTTTAAGTAATGAATTCCCCAAGTTATGATAGCTTTCTGACTTTTTTATTTTATCATCAGTTTTTTCTGATAGTGCTTTGAACAATGAATTAGCTTCACTGTAACGTTCTTGTTTATAAATTGCATCAGCCATATTAAAAGAAGCTTCATAGGAGCTTTGGTCTTTCATCAAAGCTTCTCTATATAGTTGTTCAGCATCACTGTATAAACTGTCTTTATAGGCGGTATTACCTTTTCTGATTTTACTGTTGTGGTGTTGTGCAAAAACAACAACTGAATTTAATAGAATAACAAATAATGTGAGTCTAATTTTCATCTTCTTCAAACAAATTAATTTTACTACTCCATTTATTTTTTCTTCCTTTCATTAGTGTTTCTATAATTAGAAGAATTATGGCTAATCCAATAAACCATTGGAATCGGTCTTTATAATCAGTAAATACTTTGGAGCCAATTTCTTTTTTCTCCATTTTGTTTATTTCTTTGAACAAGGCATTTAGACCACTTTGAGTTGAATTGGCTCGAATATAGGAGCCACCACCTGATTGGGCTATTTGTTTTAGCATTTCTTCATTTAAGGCAGTAATAATAGTATTACCTTCTCTGTCTTTTTGATAAGATGATATGGTGCCGTACCTATTTTTAATTGGAATAGGACCACCTTCAACAGAACCCATTCCTATAGTGTGTACAAATATGCCTAATTCTTGTGCTTCTTTAGCCTTTTCAATGGCATCATCTTCGTGATTTTCGCCATCTGTAATGACAATTATGGCTTTGTTTTGGTCATTGTCTAAATCAAAACTTTTTATGGATAATTCAATAGCTTTACCAATAGCTGTTCCCTGAGTAGGTACTATACTTGTATTGATGGTAGATAAAAATAATTTAGCGGCAGAGTAATCAGTTGTAATTGGTAGTTGTACATAAGCATCACCAGCAAAAACAATCAATCCTATTCTGTCGCCATCAAGTCTATCAATCAATTTAGATATGGATTGTTTAGCTCTTATTAAGCGATTAGGCTGCAGGTCTTCAGCCAACATACTATTTGATAAATCAATAGCAATCATTAAATCGACTCCTTCTCGTTTTACCTCTTCCATTTTGGAGCCAATCTGAGGGTTGGCAATACCTATAATGAGTGAACTTATTGCAATAGCGAACAATATAAATTTGATTCGTAGCTTAAACTCTGAGGCCATAGGCATAAGTTTATAAACTAGCTTAAGTTGTCCAAATACTCCAATAGCTTTTTTTCTCCATCTTACAGAAAGGATAAATACAAGGATTATTATTGGTATCAGAACCAATAAAAACAACCATTCGCTATTTTCGTATCTCAACATTAGGTTATACTTCTAAATACAGTGTGTCTGAGTAGAAACTCAATAATTAATAAAGTTAATGCCAAAAGTGCTAAAGGAAAAAATTCTTCTTTTTTCTTATGATATTCTTTGACTTCAATTTTGGATCTTTCCAGTTGATCAATTTCTCTATAAATGGACTCAAGAGCTTTGTTTGAAGTTGCTCTAAAATACTGTCCATTAGTAACAGAGGCTATATTTTGTAGTGTTTCTTCGTCTATTTGTACTTCGACATCTTGATATACTGTCGTGCCAAAAGGTGTTTTAAAAGGGTAAGGGGCATATCCTTGTGTACCAACACCAATGGTATAAACTCTTATGCCGAACTTCTGCGCAATCTTAGCTGCCGTTAAGGGAGCTACCGAGCCTTGATTATTGACTCCATCGGTCAATAGAATAATAACTTTACTTATGGCCTCACTTTCTTTTAGTCTGTTTACAGCAGTAGCTAAGCCCATGCCGATAGCAGTTCCATCTTCAACCATTCCACTTTTAACATTTGCAAATAAATTTTGCAATACTTGATGGTCTGTAGTTAATGGACATTGAGTAAAACTCTCGCCACTGAATATCACTAGTCCAATCCTATCGTTAGGACGTCCAGAAATAAAATTCATAGCCACATTTTTTGAAGCTTCCAGTCTATCGGGTTTTAAATCTTGAGCTAACATACTTCCCGATATATCCATTGAGATGACAATATCAATACCTTCTGTAGTCATATCTTCCCAAGATAAGGTCGATTGTGGTCGGGCAAATGCAATTATTAGAATGGCTAAAGCTGTGGTTCTAAATAGAAATACAAGATGGCGTCCTTTTGCCTTCCAGCTATTTTTAGTAATACCTTTTAAAGAAGAAATTTGCAGTTGTGCGGCTTGTTCCCTTTGTCTAAAGTAATACCATATCCAGAGCAATGGCACTAGAGTCAGGGCGTATAAAAAATCGGGGTTATAGAATGTCCAATTATTCCACATCATCGATTTCTTTTTGAGGTTTTGTTTGGTGAATAAAGTCGTACCCTATTTTTAGACTTTCTTCATTTTCTACTTGTAAAGGCTTAGCCTTAGCAAATTTAGCTAAATCAGATCTAGTCAAAAGTTCTTTTAGCTTAGTGGTATCAATTCCTTTTTGGTGAAGCTGAAAAAGAATTTCCTGTGTAGGTATTTCCATTGCTGGAGTACCAATACCGTTTTCAATGTAAGTTCTAATAATTTCAGAAAGTTCACTATAATATTCCTTTACATTATCTTCTTGCCATAATTTTTTGGCATTTAGTTTTTCCAGTTCGATAAGAGCAATTTCATAGGGTGGAATCACTCTTTCAACGGTTTTGATATCAACTGGAGTTTTCTCTCTGTTTTTGACATACCATCTAATTATGTAAATCAAAAGGGCAAGAATGAGAAGAGCTAGTAGGTAAGGGCTTAATTCTTCAAAAGTTATTGGAGTATGTATAGGTGCTTTAATATCTTTGAGTTCAGCATCTTCTGCCATTTCTATTGTATTAACTAATATGGCAATAGAGTCACTTACAAACGACTTAAACTGAACAGATGGTATATAATAAACCCCGCTATCCCAAACTGTTAAAACATAAGATTGTGTAAGTTGCCATCCTTCTTCAGTTTTAATACTGTCTATCACTGATTTAGAAACAATTTCTAGAGCACCTATAGTATCAGTGAAATGGGGTAGGCTATCGCCTTCGAATATATTTGCTTCTATACTAAAGTTTATTTGATCGCCAATAAGGATATTGGTGCTGTCAACTTTAACGCTAAGTTGAGCAAACATAGCTGTGGGTAGCAGAAGAAGTATTAGTAGCTTTTTCATTTCCCTCTACTTTTAAAAAATTGGATTAATGGCTTGATGTAATCTTTATCAGTACGCAGTTGAATGGTATCAACACCGCTTGTTTTAAACAATTGATTTATAGATTGTTCATTTTCCATATAATTTTTGTGATAAGAATCTCTTATTTCTTTGCTACTTGTGTCAATCCATTTGATTTGTCCTGTTTCGGAGTCTCTCATTTGAACAAGTCCTACGTTAGGTAATTCTTCTTCTCTTATATCGTGAATTCTAATGGCTACTAAATCGTGTTTTTTATTGGCTATTTTTAGTGGAGCGTCAAAGTCATCAGCAATGAAATCTGAGATAACAAAACAAACGCTTCGTTTTTTTATAACATTATTGAAATAACGCAATGCTTCACCAATATTTGTTCCTTTGTTTTCAGGTTCAAATGCTATTAATTCTCTAATAATTCTAAGAATGTGGGATTTCCCTTTTTTGGGCGGAATGAATTTCTCGACTTTATCACTGAAGAAAATAACTCCGATTTTATCGTTATTTTGGATAGCCGAAAAAGCTATAACTGCCGATAATTCAGTGACTAACTCTTGTTTCATTTGATTTTGTGTTCCAAAGTTTTTAGAGCCACTAACGTCAATCATAAGTATGACGGTCATTTCTCTTTCTTCTTCAAACACCTTGATGAAAGGGTTGTTGAAACGAGCAGTAACATTCCAGTCTATAGTTCTGATATCATCGCCAGGTTGGTATTCTCTGACCTCACTAAAAGCCATTCCCTTACCTTTAAATGCAGTATGGTATTCGCCTGCAAATATATGATTAGAAAGACCTTTAGTCTTCAATTCAATTTTTCGAACTTTTTTTAATAAATCGCTGGTCTCCATTATGGAATTTCAACAGTATTTAGAATTTCAGTAATAATATCTTCGCTACTAATGTTTTCAGCTTCAGCTTCGTATGATAATCCTATTCTGTGTCTAAGAACATCGTGGCAAATAGAACGAACATCCTCAGGTATTACATACCCTCTTCTTTGTATAAAGGCAAATGCTTTAGCAGCAGATGCTAAGCTAATACTTGCTCTTGGCGATGCCCCAAAACTTATTAAGTCCTTGAATTTTGTTAAGCCAAATTTTTCTGGAAAACGTGTTGCAAAAACAATATCTACAATATACTGCTCTATTTTCTCGTCCATATATACTTCTTTGACAAGTTCTCTAGCAGCAATTATCTGATTGGGTTTAAGAATTTGATTGGCTTTAGGGAAAGATTTTGCTAAGTTATTTCTGATGATTAGTTTTTCTTCATCTTTAGTTGGGTAGTCGATAACTACTTTTAGCATAAATCTATCAACTTGCGCTTCTGGTAGAGGATAAGTTCCTTCTTGCTCAACTGGGTTTTGTGTGGCTAAAACTAGAAATGGCTCATCTAACTTAAATGTTTCATCGCCTATAGTGATTTGACGCTCTTGCATAGCTTCTAAAAGAGCAGATTGTACTTTTGCTGGAGCACGATTGATTTCATCAGCTAGAATAAAATTAGCAAAAATAGGTCCTTTTTTAACCGAGAATGTTTCGTTTTTAGGACTATATATTTGTGTTCCTAAAACATCGGCAGGTAATAAGTCAGGTGTAAATTGTATCCTACTGAAATTAGCATCAATAGTAGTTGCCAATGTGTTGATAGCTAGTGTTTTAGCTAATCCAGGAACTCCTTCTAACAAAATATGACCATTGGAAAGTAATCCTATAAGAAGTCGTTCAGTCATATGCTTTTGACCAACGATTACTTTGTTCATTTCCATCATCAGCATATCGATAAAAGCGCTCTCTTTATTGATTTTGTCGTTTAATTCTTTAATACTCACAGTTGTTGAAGTTGTATCCATAGTTTAAATTTAAAATAAGTGCAAATTTAATAAAGTGCTTTAATTTTTTCAAGGTTCAAACGTCACAAATCTAATTCTATTGCCCTAAAAAATGAATTTTATTGTCAAACAATTTACGATTACATTATTTACATTTTGAAATTCAGACAAAAGACTAATTTTCTAAATTCAATTGAATATCTTCGCACTGTTCAAAGTATGCAGCGATATTTTATAGAAATAATGTATGATGGTTCTAACTATCATGGGTGGCAGGTTCAACCTAATTCTGTTACAGTACAAGAGCAATTAGAGAAGGCAATAAGTACAGTTTTAAATAAAAAAATAGGAGTTATGGGAGCTGGCCGTACCGATACAGGCGTTCATGCTAAGCAATTTTTTGCGCATTTTGATTACGACTCCAATCTAACAGATGAGAATATCGTTTATCGTCTTAATTGTTTTCTACCAGAAGACATTTGTGTAAAATCTATTAGTGAGGTAAAAGCTGATGCGCATTGTCGATTTGATGCGATTTCAAGAACTTATGAGTACATTATCTATAACTCTAAAAATCCTTTTTGGGTTGACAAGGCTTATTTTTTACATAAGACATTAGATATTGATGAAATGAACAAAGCAGCAAACTGTTTATTTGATTTCATAGATTTTACTTCCTTCTCTAAATTGCATACGCAGACCAAGACTAACAACTGCACCATAAAGAAAGCAGTTTGGGAGCAAAAGAATGATACGCTTATTTTTACTATCCAAGCAGACCGCTTTTTAAGAAATATGGTAAGAGCTATTGTAGGTACTTTAATAAATGTTGGTTTAGGCAAAATAAGTATTGATGATTTTATTAACATCATAAAATCAAAAGATAGGGCACAAGCTGGAACTTCTGTTCCTGCACATGCGTTGTACTTAACTCAAGTATGTTACCCTAAAACAATATGGTCATGAGTAAAGTAAGCGGTAAAACTTTTGACGCCTCATTGTTAAAGAGGGTTTTGAAGTATGTAAAACCTTATATAAAGATTTTTTATGGTACGGCAATATTTGCAATTTTAATCGCTTTTCTATCTCCTACACGACCTTTATTAATTCAGTATGCTTTTGATAACTTCATCCTAACTCCAAATGAAGACAAATTACTTTTAATAACCCTTTTGTTAGTAGGCTTGTTATTTGCTGAAAGCATATTGCAATACTTTTACACCTACTGGTCCAATTTTTTAGGTCAAAGTGTAATTAGAGATTTGAGATTACAGGTTTACCAAAAAATCATCAATTTTAAACAACAATACTTTGATAAGAATCCAATAGGTGCTTTAGTAACTCGTGTTGTTTCAGACATAGAAACTATTTCAGATATATTTTCTCAAGGTTTATTAGTTATCATAGCCGATATTCTGAAGTTAATTATCGTCATTGTTGTAATGTTTGTAACCGACTGGCGATTAGCCTTATTTAGTTTAGCATCAATTCCTTTATTGCTAATAGCTACCTACTGGTTTAAGCGTTCTATTAAATCAGCATTTCAAGATGTTAGAAAGCAAGTATCTGCCTTAAACACTTTTGTTCAGGAACATATCGTTGGTATGTATATTGTTCAATTGTTCAATAGAGAAGATATTGAGTTTGAAAAATTTAAAACAATCAATAATAGCCACAAAAAAGCTCATATTAGATCCATTTGGTATTACTCTGTATTTTTTCCAATTGTTGAAATTTTATCAGCTATTTCTATCGGATTACTTATCTGGTGGGGAGGGATAGAAGCCGTTACGACTTCAGACGTTACACTTGGAGAATTGATAGCTTTTATATTATACATTCACATGTTGTTTAGACCTATTCGCCAGTTAGCTGATCGTTTCAATGTTTTACAAATGGGAATGGTAGCTTCTGAAAGAGTATTCAGAGTTTTAGATACAGACGACTCAATCTCTAATTTAGGAAAAATGTCACTTGATAATTGCAAAGGTGATATTGAGTTCAAGAATGTTTGGTTTGCCTACAACGATGAGGATTGGGTGTTAAGAGATGTGTCATTTAAAGTTTCTGCAGGAGAGACCTTAGCTTTAGTAGGAGCTACTGGTGCTGGTAAGTCCTCGATTATCAATTTATTGACTCGCAATTATGAAATTAACAAAGGTTCTATACTAATCGATGGAATTGATTATTTGGAATACGATTTAAATTCATTGAGAGAAAATATCGCTGTTGTATTGCAGGACGTATTCTTGTTTTCTGATACTATTTACAATAACATTACTCTAGGAAGAGATATAAATTTGGATAAAGTAAAAGCTTATGCCAAAGACATCGAAATTGATGACTTTATTCAGTCTTTACCTAATACTTATCATTACAATGTTAGAGAAAGAGGAGGTATGTTATCTTTGGGTCAGCGACAATTAATTTCTTTTGTTAGAGCTTATGTCAACCAGCCTAAAATATTAGTACTGGATGAGGCTACCTCAAGTATAGATTCAGAAAGTGAGTCTTTAATTCAACGCTCTTCTGAAAAATTAACAAAGGACAGAACTTCAATAGTAATTGCTCACCGTTTGGCCACCGTTCAAAATGCTGATACCATTATTTTACTTGAAGATGGTGAATTGATAGAAGAAGGATCACATCAAGAATTATTATCTACAAATGGTAAATACAAGTTATTGTATGATTTACAATTTCAAAATTAGTTCAAGATAAATTTTAAATTTTTTTGAAATAGTTTTCGTAAATTGCGGTAGTTTAAATCCTTAGTTACTATGAAAGTCTTAAAACCTACTTTTCTTCTTGTATTTACCTTTTTATTTTTTTTAAAGAATACGTTTTCTCAAATTGCTGTTAACAACAACGCACCCTACAACACAGCTACCTACCTAATTGACAGTTTACTTTTGGGTGAAGGAGTTATTGCTTCTAACCATTCTTTTCAAGGAGATCCATTACAAATAGGTTTTTTTAATGGTGTCAATTCCAATATTGGACTAGATAGTGGTATTGTAATGTCAACTGGCGGAATATCTGAAATTGTTCCTGAAAATATAAATCAATTTACAACTAACAATGTAGTTGATCCTGATTTACTCGACTTAGCCAATTCTGTACCCCCATTGATTGATCAAGGTTTTACAGTCACTTCTGTTAATGACATTGCGATTTTAGAATTTGATTTTGTGCCCGTTTCCTCCTATATGTCATTCAAATATGTCTTTGCTTCAAAAGAGTATTTTGCTTTTGAAAACACACAATTTAATGATGTATTTGGTTTTTTTATATCAGGACCAAATATTGCAGGGCCTTATTCTAGTCCTCCAGAATTTCCTAATGGCAGCATAAACATAGCAACATTTCAAAGTATTGAGGCTAATAGTATGGGCGTAGATTTACCCATTACCATATCTTCTATCAATGGAGATTATAACTCTCCTTTTTTTGTTAGTAATCAAAACGGAACTAACACTGTTAATTCAGATGTTGATGGATTTACAGTAGAAATGACGGCACAAGCTCATGTAGTTTGTGGACAAACTTATCATATTCGTTTAGCCATTGCAGACGGAGGTGATGTTGGTTTTTCATCTTTTGTATTGCTTGATGCAGGAAGTTTTTCTTCACCACCGATTGAAGTTGGTAATAGTTTAGGGGTCAATTCAGACCAGATATTTACAGATTGTGGTGCGCCAGTTACTTTATCTGCTCAAGTGCAAGACCCAGAAATTTTTGAATTTTTATGGAATACCGGAGATACAACTCAAAGTATTACAGTTCCTCCAGGCTATTATTGGGTACAAGCGACGGATTCATCAGGTTGTTCAATTCAGTCGGATTCAATGAGAGTTTATTCTCAACCGATTCCAGAAATAGAACTTTCAGAAAAGGATTATTTTTGTGAAAATAGTTCAGTTCTTTTAAGCCCAGTGGTAAGTGGAGGGACATTGCCTTATGAATACAATTGGATAAATTATAGTAATGATTTGCAGTTAGAAGTGAATCAAGGGGGTGTTTACACAATTGTCGCAACTGATGCTAATAGTTGTACAGATACAGCGAGTATAGAAATAGTAGAAAAGCCCTTGCCAGAATTGTCTTATTCTCCACAAGATATTTTGGTATGTGGTGGTACTCCTGTTTTAGTTAGTGTTGATGGTGCTAAAAGTTACAAGTGGAGTCCAAATATTTCTTTGTCCTCCGATACAGGAAAAACTGTAGAGATTAATGTATTATCATCAATTACTTATACGGTAGAGGGAACTGACAGTAATGGTTGTAAAAATTCTTTATATGTGCCAGTATCAGCAACAGAGAACTTTGATTTAGATATTACAACTAACCCAGTAAGTTGTCAAGGTTTTAGTGATGGTTCGATTACAATTTTAGCTAATAATTCAGCTGTTTCACCTCTACATTATTCAATTGACGGGGGGCAAAACTTTCACAATAATTATATATTCAATAATTTAGATTTTGGAACTTATGACGTGCAAGTTATGGATGGCTTGGGTTGTATTGTCTCAGAAACTGCTGTTGTTGGCTCCTCTCAACCAGAAATTGAATTACTCGTTGGTTCCTCAAACCCTAAATGCTATGGTGACCCCTCTGGGGTTGTATGGGTTGAAGAAATTTCTGGTGGAAATGTAGCTTCTTCTTACTCTTACAAATGGTTCAATTCATTGACTAATGAATTAGTTGGTACAGACTCTCTTTTAAATGTTCCTGCAGCTGCTTATTATCTAGTAGTGGAAGATGACAACGGCTGTCGTGTTACTGACGAAGTTGATGTAGAACAGCCAATGGCATTATTGTACGATACGACTAAAACAGATATCTCATGTTATGGTGAAAAAGATGGTGAAATTAGCATTAGTATATACGGAGGAGGCACTCCACCTTATAGTTATGATTGGTTAAACTATGGAAATGCATCTACTTCATTCTTAGAAGATTTAGAAAAAGGGACATATAATTTATTGATTACAGATAGTAATAATTGTATGACATCTTTAAGTTTTCAAATTGAAGAGCCTTTATTGCCCTTGTCTTTTAATTTGGATAGTACTAAAATTGAATGTCATGGAGAGTCAACTGGAACTGCAAGTGTATCAGTAAATGGTGGCAACCCACCATATTTTTATCAATGGAGCAGCGGTCATGTAACACCTTCGGCAGAGCAATTATCATCAGGAATCTATACTATTAAAGTAACAGACTCAAGAGGTTGTATTGCAATTGATTCTATTGAAGTTGTTGAAAATAATGCAATTGTTACGAATAGAAATGTAACTCCAACCAGTTGCTATGGAACTCAAGATGGAACAGCAGTTGTAACGGCATCTGGCGGAGTAGGAAATTTAACGTACAATTGGTCTAATGGAATTTCTGTAAATTCTATAACATCAGGTTTTGGAGAGTATATTCTGTTTGTTGAAGATGAATTGGGTTGTATAAAAACCGACACAATTTTAATCAATCAGCCTAGAAAAATTAGTGTTCGATTATTGACGACAGATGTGAGTTGTAACGGAGGGTTTGATGGTAAATTAGAAAGTTTTGTTAGTGGAGGTACTCTATATAATAATCAGAATTACACCTACAATTGGACAATTGACGGAAACCCTTTGCCCTACAATAATAATATTGCAAATAACTTACCTGCATCAACTTCGCCATATGCTCTTAAGGTTGTTGATTCCAACGGTTGTTCGAAAACGGTTTATTCTTTTATAAGTGAACCGTCAAAATTAGAAATAGATACCAGTGAAGTTGTCGCCTCATATTGTTACAATATTCCATCAGGTAAGGCTTCAGTAATTGCTTCAGGTGGATTTTTAGAGCCTGATGGTGAATATATGTTTAGTTGGAGTACGGGCAATACAGGGTCTGTTTTGCAAAATCAAATTCCGGGAACATATACTGTTACGGTTGAAGATGATAATTCATGCAAGGATTCACTTGTTTTAGAAATTCCATTAGACGACAAATTTCAATTAACTATAACTTCAGACTCTTTGAATTGTTATGACGATGCAAGTGGTAAAGCGACTGTAGTATCAACAGGAGGTTTTTCTCCATATACTTACAATTGGAATACCCCTAATTTAGGTATAGTTTCCAATGTTAGTAATGCTAATAGCAATACCTTAATGAATATTACTCAAGGAATTACAAGTGTATCCGTTACAGATGTAAATGGTTGTACTAAAATAACACAAGTAAATGTTGAGCAACCAGAGGAATTGGTTTTCTCTGTCTTTAAAGAATTTGATGAAAGTTGTTCTGGAGAAGTGTCAGCATGTGACGGAGTACTGCGTGTTCAAGCAGAAGGAGGAATAGGCTCTTACAATTTTAAATGCTTAGATGCTTCAAATGATGTAATTTCTACTAGTCAATCTAATATTGAGGCATTGTTTACTTCATTGTGTGCTGATTTTTATCAGGTAATTGTAGAGGATGAAAATAATTGTGTTGCATCAGCTAGTGGTAACGGACTTGTTTTACCAGTAGAAATAATAGCTGGTACCCCTGTACAATCAGCTATAAATACAAATCCAGGTTCAATAAGTAACTCAATAAATTGTTACGGTGACACGGCTGTTTCTGCAACAGTTTTAAACCCAAACTCAAGTTACACTTACCAATGGTATGTCGATAATGTATTGTTCTCTAGTGGTATAAACGCCATTTTGCCCGCTGGTGAAATTCACATAAGAGCTATCGCAACTCCTAATTGTTACACCAATTCTGAGTCAATTATATTTAACCAACCTTCTCAGCTTATGATAACACAAGAAATAGATCATGTGAGTTGTAATGGAGGCAATAATGGAAATATTAACATTGAAGGAGTTGGTGGAGTTTTACCATACACTTACAGTTGGTCACATCTTAGTGATGGTTTAGGAACTACTGAAGATATTAGTAATTTGGCAGCAGGTGTATATACTTTATTATTAAAAGACGCTAGCAATTGTGAGCGTCAATTTGAAATTGAAGTCTTCGAGCCAAGTAGTTTATCAGCAAGTTCAATTGTACAAGATGTCAGTTGCAATGGAGGTAATGATGGTAGTGCTACTTTGACAGTTGCAGGAGGAACAGCTCCTTATTCAATAAATTGGCAGGGCGAGGACTCGACTTCACTAAATGTGGGAGTCTATGATGTTGTAATATCAGATGTTAATTCTTGCTCAAGTATTGTAGAAATAACAATAAATCAACCTTCAGCTGTTACTGCAAATTTCAATTCAAATCAAATCCCTTTTGAAGCTAGTGCTAGTGGAGGGAATTCGCCTTATACTTTTGATTGGTTATATTTTGGAAATTATCAATCAAGTGGCAATACATTTACCCCATCAGAAAATGGTGAAATTACATTAGTTGCTAAAGACGCAAGTGGGTGTGAAAGTAGAATTATGAAAGTAATAACAAATGTTGAGGTTTCGGAATTTGAAAAATCTAAATTACTGATTTATCCTAATCCTGTTAGTACTCATTTTATTGTTGAGGTTAAATCTAAAAATCAAAACCAAGAATTTGTTTTGAACTTGATAGATTCAAGAGGTAGAATTGTTAAAGAAAAAGTTTTTAAAGAGTCTATTTTGCTTGATAGGGGTGATTTAGCTGAAGGGCTCTATTTTCTACAAATTAGCTCAGAAACAGAAAGCTATAAACAATCGATAGTTTTAGATTAATAACATCTAAGCTTTATTTTGTAAAAAAAAGTGATGAATATGTAAGTCGAATATTGTCAAATACTTCATAAAATGAAATACTTTTAGTAACTTGCGATAGTTTATTTCAAGTTCATTATGAAGACCACTAAACCTCAAAATTTTTTGACACTATTATTGTGTGTATTTTTCTTAAATTCATACGCTCAAATTACGACAGATTCTAATCCTCCTTATGATTCTCCAATATTTCTAGTTGATAGTTTATTGTTGGGTGAGGGTGTTGTTGCTACTAATCACACTTTTCAAGGAGATCCTTTACAAATAGGCTTCTTTAATGGTGAAAACAGTAACATTGGATTGGATAGTGGAATTGTAATGGCTACTGGAGATATTGTTGAGATTGTTCCAGGTGCTTTTGGAGGATTTTTTGCTAATGCTGTTGACGATCCAGATTTATTGGAATTAGCTAGTTCTGTTCCTGACTTAATAGGACAAAATTTCAACGTAACATCTGTCAATGACGTTGCAATTTTAGAATTTGATTTCGTGCCTGTTTCTTCTTACTTGTCATTTAAATATGTTTTCGCCTCGGAAGAATATTTTGCATATGAAAACACTCAATTTAATGATGTTTTCGGTTTCTTTATTTCAGGACCTAATATTGTAGGGCCTTATTCTAGTCCGCCAGAATTTCCTGATGGAAGTATTAATATTGCTACCTTTGAAAGTATGGAGCTAAATAGTTTAGGAGTAGATTTACCTATCACTATTTCTTCTGTAAATTCATCATACAACCCCGCTCTATTTATAACTAATCAAAATAATGGTGCAAATACAGTTAACTCTACTGTTGATGGTTTTACCACAGTAATTACTGCCGAGGCCAATGTTCTTTGTGGTGCTACTTATCATATACGATTGGCAATAGCTGATGGTACCGATACAGGATTATCTTCTTTTGTATTATTAGAAGCTGGTAGTTTTTCTTCACCACCACTAACAGTAGATAATAGTTTAGGCGTTGATTCTTCCGAGATATTCACCAATTGCGGAGCACCCGTAACACTTACTGCTAATGTTGCAGGTGATAATTATGAATTTCTTTGGAATACTGGTGAAACAACTCAAAGTGTTATTGCAACTCCAGGATATTACTGGGTTCAGGCTACTGACTCAACTGGATGTACTGTTCAATCTGATTCTTTGAGAGTATATTCACAGCCAGTTCCAGAAATTGTTTTACCAAATCAAGATAATTATTGCGAGGGGGATACCTACTTAATCGATCCAGTTATAAACAGTGGTACGGCACCTTTTTATTTTGACTGGGGAGACTTTGGAAATGCTAATCAACTTGAAGTTAATGAGCCAGGTATTTACACATTGACTGTTGTAGATTCTAATGGATGTTCGGATATTCATAATATAGAGTTATTCGAGAAGGCTTTGCCTGAAGTGTCATTTTCACCTGAAGAAATATTAGTTTGTGGTGGAATACCCGTCGAAGTTAGTGCTTATGGTGCTCAGACCTATTTTTGGTCGCCAAATTTGTCCTTATCATCTGACACTGGAAGTACAATTGAGATTTCAACTTTATCGTCTATTACATACACGCTTGAAGGTATAGACTCAATAGGATGTTCAAGTACAATACTAGTTCCTACAACTGCAACTGATGACTTTAGTTTGGATGTCAGCGTCCAAGATGTAAGTTGTCAAGGCTATTCCGACGGTTCAATAACGATTTTACCTCAAAGTACGGCCATTTCACCAATTCAATATTCTATTGATGGAGGTCAAAACTATTTTGATTTCTTTACTTTTAATAACTTAAATTTTGGAAGTTACGATATAAAAGTTAAAGATGGAATAGGATGTGTAATCAGCGATAGTATTTTTGTAGAATCTGCACAACCTGATATTGAAGTTTTAACTACATCATTAGACATAAGCTGTCCAAGTGATAGTTCAGGAGTAGTTAGAGTTGAAGAAATTTCTGGTGGAAATGTTAGCTCTGGATATTCTTATACATGGTTTAATTCTGGCACTGATGAAGTAGTTGGAACGGATTCAGTTTTAACGGTTCCTGCTGGAGGGTACTATTTGGTTGTTGAAGATGATAACGGTTGTCAAGCGACTGATGAGGTGTTCGTAACACAGCCCAATCCTTTTTCAACTTCATACACTAAAAATGATGTGACCTGTCATGGTGGTAACGATGGTCAAATTGTGGTTAGTGTAAATGGAGGAGGTACACCACCATACGAATTAGATTGGGTTAATTTTGGTAATGCACATACCCCATATCTTTATAATTTAGAAGATGGCGTGTATGAGTTAGAAATTTCTGATGCTAATGATTGTACAAGTTCTTTAAGTATTGAAATAACAGAATCACCTACACCTTTAACAATTCAAGTGGAAAGCCTTGGAATTAGTTGCTTCGGAGCTTCAACTGGTTCAGCTCATGTCATTGCTAATGGAGGTACGCCGCCATATTTTTATCAATGGAGTAGTGGACATGTTAACGCTGATGCTGGGCAAATTCCATCTGGAATATACTCTGTAGAAGTTACTGACTCAAGAGGCTGCAGCCTAACTGACTCTGTTGAGGTTGGAGAGAATGACGAAATAATTTCACAATTAAGTTCAACACCTACATCTTGTTTTGGTTTATATGATGGAACGGCAACAATTTTTAGTGTTGGAGGAACAGGAAACTTAACATACACCTGGTCTACTGGTGAAAACTCATCTTCAATCACTTCAGGTTTTGGAGAATATTGGGTAATAGTTGAAGATGAAATAGGTTGTATAACTGAAGACACAATTCTTATAAATCAGCCTCAAAAGATAAGAACTGAATTGTCAATTGATGATGTCAGTTGTTTTGGAGGTTCTAATGGAAATATTGAAGCTGATATTAGCGGTGGAACTCCCTTTTTTGATGATACATACACCTGCACTTGGACTTTGAATAATGATACTGTTGGATTTGATTATTACATCTTAAGCTCAGTATCTTCTTCTAATTTGCCCTATGTCTTAAATGTTGTTGATTTTAACGGGTGTAGTCATACTGCTTATGCTTTCATAGATGAACCTCCAGCAATCAATCTAGAAGTTAGTGAAATAATTCCAACTTATTGTTTAAATATCCCTGCTGGTGAGGCTTCAGTTGTTACTTCGGGTGGTTTTTTAAATCCCGATGGAATGTATTCTTACACATGGAATACTGGACAAACTGGTGCTGTCTTGTCAAATCAAACATCAGGAATTTATACTGTTATTGTTGAAGATGATAATGCTTGTAAGGATACTCTTAGCTTAGAGATTCCTTTAGAGGATAATTTTACACTAGCAATAAATTCAACTCCTTTAAATTGTTATGAAGATGCTAGTGGAAGTGCAACAGTTAGTTCTATAGGTGGTTTTGGACCCTATACTTATGATTGGAACACTTCAGAAGGAATTATTTCTCAACAGATGAGTCCAGCTAGTAATAATACTATTTTAAACTTAACACAAGGAGTTACTAGTGTAGTTGTAACTGACGTTAACGGTTGTGCTAAAACAACACAAATTAATGTTGATCAACCAACTGAATTACAGTATTCGGTTTTCAAGGAAAATGATGAAACTTGTTCTGGTGAATTTTCGTCTTGTGATGGTCAAATTAAAGTAGAAGTTGATGGCGGTGTTGGTAGTTACACGATTAATTGTATCAATTCATCAAATGAAATAATTGCTACTAATCAAAGTGATTCATTATCTGAATTTGATTTATTATGTGCTGATTTTTATCAAATTTCGGTAACCGATGAGCACGGATGTTCGGGTGTGCTAAGTGGTAGTGGTTTGCCATTACCTGTTGAAATTATTGCGGGTAGCCCTGTGACATCCTCTATCAATACTACAACGGGTTCTATAACAAACAATATTTTATGTTACGGAGATACTGCAGCATCACTTTCTGTATCTAATCCTAACCCTTCTTATACTTATGATTGGTATGTCAATGGAGAACTGTTTACTAGTGGTTTGAATGTTGTTTTACCTGCTGGAGAAA
>JADHMO010000008.1 GCA_016779995.1 Flavobacteriales bacterium | reverse complement strand
ACCCGTGCGCCACTCGTCAGCGGATTGCAAGCAATCCCTGTTACCGTTCGACTTGCATGTGTTAGGCCTGCCGCTAGCGTTCATCCTGAGCCAGGATCAAACTCTTCGTTGTATAAAAGTTTGTATAAATTCCTGGTTCGTTATAAGCTATAAAAAATTGACGTTGAATTTTCTTGTTTAAATTTCGTCTATCCCATTAAATCAAAGAACAATTTGTATATCCACAATCAGTTTTCACTGAAAGGGTCGGCAAAGATACAATACTTTTAATAACCGCAAACTGTTTTAAATATTTTTTTTCAAATATTTTAAGCTTGTTCACACCCTTTTTATTGGTGCTACACTTTTTCGTTCAAAAGCGGCTGCAAATATACTCGCTTATTCATTCCGTACAAACCTTTTGTGTTTTTTTTTAAATTTTATTCAATTTCTAAATTCTTATCTAGTAAATTTATAAAATCGAAGCGGCTAATTGAAATTTAAAATCGCAATAAGTGAGGTTTCACACTATAATCAAAGAGCAAAAAGCGTACTTAAACAGTGAAAAATAAATCAATCTGGGATTATGGTGTGGATGAAGATACTGTTAATATCTTACCATTGTATAGTTTTCCGTCTTGTGTTGCAAACCTATATATGTAGTTAGCCATTTCTGCGGCAGACGTATTGGCTTGATAGTCTGGAAAGGCTTCTTGTAGCATTTCGGTCTGGACAGCTCCAAGTGCTAAAGCATTAAATCGTAGTGAACTTTCCTTAAACTCCTCTGCTAAACATTCAGTAAGTATACTAATAGCCCCTTTACTACTACTGTAAGTGGATAATCCAGAAAATTTGACACTACCTTGAACACCTCCTACACTACTTATGTTGACTATATGTGCATCATGATTGAAATGTGCTAATAAATCTCTAGTCAGTTTAATTACAGAAAAAACATTGACACTATACACATGGTTAATGTCTTCATTAGTCATCTGACTTAAGGGCTTGTTAACTAAAGCACCCGCATTATTTATTAGTATGTCTATTTTACCAAATGATTTAACAGCGTCTATAATAGGAGTAAAATTCTCAGCAGTCAAATCAAAAGCTAAGGTGATGGCACCTAGTTGTTCTAACTCCAACAATTTATCTTGATTTCTTGAAATGGCTATGACTTGATGTCCATTAGCTAAGAATTGTTTTACCATCTCAAATCCTATTCCTCTACTTGCTCCGGTTATTACGACTTTCATTCTATCAAACTTAAACTATCTTTAATCAAAGCCTTGGTAACTTCATCACCATCGGCATTATTTAGGTGTGTTCTTATCTCAGCATTTAATGACTTATCGGTACTTATCTCAAGAATCTCTACTGCTGCTAACCAATCTTTAGGGTGATTTATCAGTTCTTGCCATACACTTGCTAACTCTTGCTTATCGGCATTGCCTTCTCTTACATCTCTAATTTTTTGGTATAATTTATGTAGCTCCAAACGCTTTTCACCGTACTGAATCTTATGAGTCAATTCGCTAGGCACAAAAGGGTTATCCTTTGAGAACACAGCCATATCGGCAGCGCCAGAAAATACAGATACTATGGATTCTCCTACAGCCATATCGTAAGTCCCCCATTCTGGCTGAAATAATACTTCATCATTATAACTAACGTGACAATCTTCAAAGCTAAGTATCATATTCAAGCCTTTTCTGTTTTTTGAAACGTTAATGAGTTTGCCTTGCACATTTACCCCACTTTCAAATTCTAGCGAAACCTGTTTTCCTGCCTCAATTTCTATATTCATCAATTCATCAATACTCATATTTTCTAATGGCATCGAGGTATTTTTTAGTCGGCCAACAGGAGAACTAAATCCGTGAGCATGGTAGCTTTTATCGTGCCCAACCAATTCTTTGTTTTGCCAAGCTAGTGCTGTAGGCGAGGAAGTTGATAAATAAACAATTTGTCCATTATCGCTAATAACATTATTGAAAATACCTGAAACTTGTAGTCCTGAACTGTATTCTACAGTACAAGTGTTATTGGATGCTATAGCTTTCTCAAGACCTTCTAGTCCTCCTATGCGAAGTGCCATCGTATTGGCAAATTCTTCTAAGACTTGTGTCAAATGTGTGTAAGAAGGGGTTACGTATAATTGAGGTTGAGGCTCGGTAATATCAAAAGCTTGTTGAGCAGCTTCAATAGAATAGGGTAGTTTTTTTACTTCTTCTCTCAAACAACTCTCGCTTTCTCCTATCGAAGAAAGTAAACCAGCACCATATATTTTTGGTTGGTTTAAATCGCCAATTAGCCCGTATTCAACAGTCCACCAATGCAAGTTTCTAATTTGCGCCATTTCCGAGGGTTGCTCCATATTAGCTTGTATGCCCTCAATGTCTTTTTCGGCTTGAACTATTTCTTTTTCTTCGGTGTTCGGATCTTCTTTTATAATAGACAAGTGTCGTATAGCCTCATATAACTCAAAATCTTGAGCTGAAGAAATAGCTTTACTTCCGATTTCACCAAACAACCTCAAGTATTCAGCATAAGTTGGGTCGGCAATAATTGGAGCATGACCAGCGGCTTCGTGCAAAATATCTGGCGCAGGAGTATATTCGATGTGTTCAATTTGTCTTATATCGGCAGCAATAACGAGTACTTTGTATGCCTGAAATTCCATGAATGATGAGGGGGGCAAAAAACCATCTACACAAACACAGCCCCAGCCAATCTTACCTAATATGGTATTCATATCTTTTATATTGGGAATGGAATCAATAGTAATACCCGTCTTTTCCAAGCCTTTAAGATAAGATGAATCAGCAACCTTACTTAGATAGGCTAAATTTTTGCGCATAACGTATCGCCATACCGCATGATCTACTGGTGTATAATTGTCGTAATCTTGACTGACTACAAACTGTCTGAGGTGAGCCGGAAGTTTCGCAACCTGAGGGTTTCCAAAGTCGTTAAAATCTGTTTTCATAATAGGCTAGTTAGTAAGCCAAATTTAGTAAAACAAATTAGAAAAGAAAGAAATTTATAAGTGTTTAGCTAAGGCGTTGTCAAACAACTCTTTATACTCATGCACTTGGCCAAAAGATTCGTCATCAATACGGATATCACCTCTAGTTACATGTCCTAATAATGAGAATGAAACTGATGATTTTTTGAGCGCATCAAGGAATTCGTCTTCATTTATTTCGGCTACAGAAACCACCACTCGAGATGGCGATTCACCAAATAAAAAGGCATCTTCTCTGATTTCTCCACTTGTAGTTATATCAAAACCTAAGCCCCTAGGCATAGCACTTTCTAATAGAGTAATAAACAAACCGCCATCAGCAACATCGTGAGCCGATTCGATATGATTACTTCGAATAAGTGTTTTTATTAATTCTTGTAAGTCGTATTCCTTATCTAAATCAAAAGGTGGAGTTGAACTAGTCTTTATACCATGATAAGATGCTAAATACTCTGAACTGCTAATGTTATTGTGTGACTCACCCAACAAATATATCAAGTCACTTTTACCTTTGAAGTCTAAAGACATGATGTGTTTTTTATCTTCAACAATTCCTAACATACCAATGGTTGGTGTCGGGAAAACTGGCACTTCATTACCATCAATAGCAGTTTGGTTGTAGAAACTTACATTTCCTCCAGTAACAGGTGTTTTGAATTTTAAACAAGCTTTGGACATTCCTTTAATTGCACCTACAAATTGCCAATATACTTCTGGATTGTATGGGTTACCAAAATTCAAGCAGTTGGTAATTGCTGAAGGCACACCACCAGAACAAACGATGTTTCTAGCAGCTTCGGCAACTGCCATGGCGCAGCCTTCTTCAGGGTCAGCATTGACCATTCTAGCATTACAATCTACTGTCATAGCTAAAGCTTTGTTTGTGCCTTTAATATTAACAACACCAGCATCTTTTGGAGCGTTAGTGCCCATATTTATAGTTCCTACCATAGAGTCGTACTGCTCGTAAACCCATTTTTTAGAAGCTATATTAGGGTGTGTTGTTAAGAACTTAGCTACCTCAACCAAATCTTTTGGTTGCTCTAGCTGTTCAATAGAGAATTTTTTAAACTCTTGGTAGTAGGCAGGTTCTGAATACTCCCTTTCATAAACGGGTGCACCACCACCTAATACTAAATCATCTGCTGGTACATCGGCTACCAATTCTCCGTGCATATAATACTTGAGTTGTCCGCCTTCGGTAACTTCACCAATTTGCTCACAACTTAAATCCCATTTATCATAAATCTCGTGAACGATGTGTTCCTTACCCTTTTCAACGACTATGAGCATACGCTCTTGAGATTCTGAGAGTAAAATCTCCCAATCTTTCATATTTTCTTGTCGTGTAGGCACTTTATCTAAATGAATAATCATACCGTGTTTACCAGCAGCACTCATTTCAGATGTTGAGCAAGTGATACCGGCAGCACCCATATCTTGCATACCTACTATTGCATCGGTTTGCCCCAACTCTAATGTTGCTTCTAATAATAGTTTTTCTTGGAAAGGGTCACCGACTTGAACTGCTGGTAGGTCGTTGGCAGAATCTTCTGTGATATCTTTAGAGGCAAAAGCCGCTCCATGAATACCATCTTTTCCTGTTCTAGAACCGACAATATAAACAGGATTGCCAACACCAGACGATGTCGCTGAAATAAGACCATCGGCTTTCATTATACCTGCTGAAAAAGCATTGACTAAAGGATTGGTATTATAACATTCGTCAAAGAAAACTTCTCCACCAACAATGGGAATACCAAAAGCATTACCATAATCGCCAATACCTTTAACAACACCCTTGACTAGCCATTTGGTACGGTCTAATTCTATGCTACCAAAACGCAAAGAGTTTAATTGTGCAATAGGTCTTGCACCCATAGTAAAGATATCTCTATTGATACCTCCTACCCCAGTAGCTGCGCCTTGATATGGCTCTAAAGCTGAAGGGTGGTTATGACTTTCTATTTTAAATGCACAGGCTAAACCGTCTCCAATATCTACCAAACCAGCGTTTTCTTCACCCGCTTTGACCAGCATATGAGGACCGTCTTTAGGTAAGGTTTTGAGCCAAGTAATGGAATTTTTGTAGGAGCAATGTTCCGACCACATGACCGAAAAGATACTCATCTCCGTAAAGTTAGGTGTTCTACCTAAAATGGATTTGATTTTATCAAATTCTTCAGGACGTAAACCCAGCTCTTGAGCTTGTTCTAAAGTGGCTAGTGTAGTGGTTGCTTGTGCAGACATATTCTTGTTTTTACAGTATGGGCAAAAATAAGTATATCACTCATAAAAACGACTAAAAATAAATGGCTTTTTAAAAAGTTTTCAAGAATATCCGACTAGCTTACAATATAACCATCTTTCTCATACCAAGTGGTATAGTTATCCTTGTACAAACGTTCTACTTCATTTCGTTTTATCTTCATAGATGGCGTAAGCAGGTTGTTTTCTATGGTCCATTCTTTGTCCAGCACAACAATTTTCTTCAAATGTTCGTGAGATTCAAACTTAGGGTTAACAATTTTTAAAGTAGTTTCTAAACTACCATAGACATCTTCTATTGGTCTACTCTTGCCATATTCAGAAAGCGTAATTAAGGCAATAGGCTGAGGCAATCCTGTACCGACTACACAGACTTGTTCTATGTTTTTGTTGGCAGACAATTTCATCTCAATAGGTGCTGGAGCAACGTATTTAGCTTTTGAAGTTTTAAATAAATCTTTAACTCTACCTGTTATCTTCAAATAACCCTCAGCATCGATATGACCTTCATCACCCGTATGCAACCAACCGTCTTTTATGGTTTCTTGAGTTTGCTTATCCTCTTTGTAATATCCGTCCATTAAAGCCACGTGCTTGATAAGGATTTCATTTTCTTCACTTAACTTCACTTCACAATGTGGCAAGGCTTTACCAACAGAGCCAAACTTAATACCATCGTTGAGTGTAACGTGAGAATAACAGCAATTTTCTGTCATGGCATAAGCCTCTTGGATTGGAATACCTAAACGCTCGAACCACTTGAGTGTAGATACTGGCGTGGGTGCTGCTCCTGTAAAAATATTTCTAGCTTCCTGCAGTCCTAAACCAGACTTTACCTTTTTCTTAATGAGTGATGAAACCAAAGGAATAGACAGTAAAACGTTTAACTTTTTCTGTGGCAATTTGCCCAATATACCTTGTTGGAATTTGGTCCATATACGAGGCACTCCTAAAAATGCTGTTGGCTTGGTATCGGCTAAATTTTGTGCAAAAGTATCTAAGCTTTCGGCAAAAGACACCATACCACCAGAATACAAACTTCCCATTTCCACCAACAAACGTTCAGCAATATGACATAAAGGTAAATAGGAGAAAAAGCGTTCTTCTGTTGCCAATCCTAAAAGTGGAACGGCATTAGAAGTTGCAAAAGAGAAGTTATAAAACTTATGCATCACCCCTTTAGGCATACCTGTAGTTCCTGAAGTATAAATGATGGTCGCCAATTCGTTGGGTTCACGCACCACATTCTCGGTCATAGGCTCGACATCTTTTATCAAATCGTCCCAAACAGGATAGCCCTCTTCACTGTAAAAAGGAAAGGCTATACAAGGTAAATCTTTGGGAACACCGGGGCGCATACTTTCGAAATCGTCTAACTTACCAACGAATAACAATTTGGACTCACTGTGCTCTAAAATTTGTGTGATACTCTCTGCTTTTAGATTAGGATATAAAGGCACCGAAACGTGACCAGCCATCATAATAGCTAAATCGGAAATAATCCAATGGGCACAGTTTTTAGATAGAGTAGCTATTTTACTATTGGCAGGAAAATCCAAAGATTTTAAATAAGCCGCCATCTTTCTGACTTGTGTAGCCGTTTCCGACCAAGTCCAATGGTGCCATTCGCCATTTATGGGTTGGCGCATATATAATTTATTGGGCGTTTCTTTCTCCCAATGGTAAAACATCTCTAGTGGTGACTTGTAATCTTGCATAGGTACTTGTATTTAATGGTTCAAATATAAACTTTTTACAATACCCATTTCAGAGCCAACTTTATTTCTGTTAATGTATTTCCTTCAACGCTACCACTTTTTATGGGTGTATTGTCATAATAAAGGGTTTGAGCTAGTTTTAAATTAAATGTTAAACTCCTAAACTTATATTTGAAAACTGTAGAAATACGTTGCCCCTCGCCATAATGAAAAGGAATATAAAAGCTATGCATAACATCAGGTTCATAAGCATAGATACGGCTTGCAAAAGATGGACTATCAAAAATGAGGTATCGGAAAGAAAGTGACCACGCTTTATTTACAGGTCTGTAATGCATCTCTTGAGCCAAAAGATAAGCACGTTCATTTTCTAAATGGTTCCAATTGACTCTACTTTTAAATCTATAATTGTCCCAATCGTAAGTCCATTGTAATAAGTATTTGTGTTGCTGACGTTTGCTAATTAAAGGCAACCCATAGTGTTCCTTATCATCTTTAGTTTTGTTCTCCCATTGCCCTCGAGCAATTAGGCTCGATGTCTTACTGACTTTATACATCAATTGCAGTAAATAATCTTGCCCAAGACTAGGGACTTGGCTGTAAAAATTGGCTTGAGGAAAACGATAAAAATCGGCATACAGTGACAATGTCCATTGTCGATTTATATCTAAAGACAAAGCCGAATAAAGCCCCCTTTCATTTCTTGTAGAAGATTGTTCTCCAAAACCTTTGGAATCTAGTGCATAATAGTCCGAACTGTAATTTCTATATAAAGTAGAAAACAACACATTAGAAGAAAGCTGACTATTTAAGGCTGATAAAAAAGCCCAAGAATTGTTCTGCCAAACACATTCTCCAAACAAATGAGTGTTTTTATAACTTAGTGAGTAATCCCATCCTAAAGCCAAGAGTTGAGATAAGGTATCCTGACCTAGAACAAGTGATTTGTCCCAATTTTGTGCCAATCCATACAATGAACTAGAAAACAAACGTTTTTTATAGTTTATACTTGCGCCCAGATGTTGGTGCAACAATTGCCTTTTATCTTCATATTCAGAGATGCCCCTGTGCAAACCTGTTACTTTTATAGAAGTGGCTAGTGCCAAAGAATCTATACTATTGGCATCTTGTTTTCTTGATGATACCAATAAAGAAAGCTGCCAATTATTCCAGTGTTTTTGATAAGCTATACCTCTCAAAAATCCATACTCTCGTGTGGAAGTGTGAGAACGAAAAATTGGTGAATTTTTAAAGGTTGATGACACCCATGCTGATTTACCCAAAGTAAATGACTGATAACACAATAAACCCTGTCCTAATGACAATTGATAGTCCCCAACAAATAGTCGATTATTTTTATGCTTTAGATTGGCATACATTGTTATGAAATCCAAATATTTTTCACCCGCATCCTTTTCTGTAATTAGTCCATAATTGGCAACTTTAGAACGTGCAGAATATATGGCATAAGATTTGAAAGGATTACCTAAGTATTCTCCATTTACATATTCTTTTTCTTGTTCTAAAGACCTTTGAAGGTAAAAACGAAGTTGGTGTTTATAGTTTGATTTTTTTAGTGGAATAGCTTTAGAAACAGTAACAAAGGGCAATAGTAATCGGATAGTTTTGAGCTTTAGTGCTTCAATGGCTTGTAGTTCGTACAAAGATGAAAATTGCCCTTTGTCCCTACGGTATTTGATGATGGCGTTGGCTTGTTGAAAATTTAAAAAAGGAAACTGATGTAATTCTTGTAATCTACAGTTATTCAAATCCAAGGGATGTTCTAGCAGCGAATAAAAAACCTCTAATTGCTGATCATCAACACTTAACTCTTGATTAGAGATATAATCTTGAAAAAGGCTAGGCAATTCCTGTGCATATAGGCTTTGAAAACTGAATAAGATGAATAGAACTCTCCACATTACTCTAAGTTGTATGTGAGTGCCATTTGTGGACTAAAGCCTAAATAATAATGGTAGGCAAGGTAAGTATCAATACATAGATTATGCCACAAAAAAGCTATGCCAAAAGCATTATTATTGGCTTGGGTAGAAAGACTAGTAAATAAAATTATCTTCGATGAAGGCTCATAATGCAATTGAGCTACTAAAGCCGTTGGCAGACTTTCTGTTTTTTGCATACTTATAGCCAAGTTCACTTTATCAGAAGCAACATACTTAAGCCCTAGATGGAATGCCGAAGGCTCTAAATACTGACGAAAAGGATTATAGACAACAGAAGATGCACTCAGTAAATGACTAATTTGATATTGCACTCCAAAATCGGCTAACAAACCACCATAATTATCATAGCCTATTTGTTCTCGTTTGTAGCCTAATGAAAGTCCCATAACAAAACTAGGCGATAAATTTTTAGCCAAGGACAAAGCCCACTCATTGACATTATAATGGGTATTGCCAAGGCTATTCCATTGCAGTAAAAGGACACCAAATTGGTAAGGTTTAGCAATTCGTATTTGGGCATTAGTCAGTTCGGACAATCCAAATTTATAGTCAGCAGACACGCCAAATGAAGTCGTTGTCAATGTGCTTATTCCAGCTACATTTTCAGCCCACAGACCTTGACCATTAGCACCACGCCCTTCAACAAAAGTAGATTGAGAAAAAAGAAAGCAGTATGATATTATGAATCCAAGAATAAGTAATATTTTCATGAAAAAGGATTGAATTCAAAAATCAATTGAAGTTAGCTAATCAAGGCATCAATTGATGTTTAAAATTAGGGTTTCTAAATGCTCACATCCTGCAGCATTGGTTGAATAATGCTCATAGATACCACTACAAAAATAGGTTTGTGAGTTTGCACTCCAAAAATAGGAGGTGTTGGCACTCACAGTTGAAGTGTTAGACGTTGATAATGTAATATTCAAATTGAGTTGTTCATTAACGTAACACCCTTGAGGACTATAAACCAACTGATTATAAACTCCACTGGTGGTATATTCCTGCCCTGATATATCCCAATAATAAGAATCACAAGAAGTTACATTGGTAATGTTGTTATCGGGAGAATTGATAACTAAATTTAGAGTATCAACGTGAGGACAACCGTTAGCAGCGATAGAATGGTTAGTGAAAATCCCTGAGCAGAAATAGGTTGTCCCGTTCCAAGTGTATGAACCCGATGAAGTGTGGTTGGTGTAAGTAGAGATTGTTGGTAGTACTGAAATTACTTTTGTGATGGTATCGCTACCCAAAGCATTAGAAGCTATAAGGGTTACAAAATATACTCCCGCAATGTTGTAGGTATGGTATGGGCTTTGCTCTGTAGAAGTATTGCCGTCACCAAAGTTCCAATTCCAAGAAGTAGGTACAAATAATGATTGGTCATCAAAGAGTATAGGTTCAAGATGACATAATAAATCACTCACTTCAAAGTCAGCTTGAGGATAGCGTTTGAGAGGGTTTTTCCAAAGACCTCTTCCATGAGTAGCAGCATAAAGTGAATGATTAGAAGATTTTATTTCCATTTCATAAACAATGACGTTAGGCAAACTGTTGTTATTGTAATGGCTCCAATTGTAAGTCCCATTGGTAATAGCGTCAGCATCTCCCTTATAAACTCCAAAATCGGATCCTACGTAAACGTGATTGTTCAATTCATCAATTACTAAGCAATTGAAAGGAATATTGGGCAAATCTCCCGATACATTCGTCCAAGTAGAACCTCCGTTTGTACTTCTATAGACTGAATGACTATTAAAACCAGAAAAGGTGACCCATACTTCATTGGGGTTTTCACTATGTGCAACTATATGAGTAATGTGACTATTTGGTAAAGCACCACTAATGTTACTCCAAGTATTGCCCCCATTGGTTGTTTTAAAAAGTTTATCGTCATATGAGAAATAAAGAATATTGGAATTGGTAGTTGGCTCTATTTCATCTAGATTGTTATTATTGGACTGTCCCGAGGTAATGGTAGTCCAGCTATCTCCTCTATTGGTACTTTTATACAATTCTTTAAAACCAGCATAAATAGTAGCAGAATTGTTAGGGTCCATTACAAAAGGAGTTTGCCAATTTCCTTGAAGATTTCCTGGAGGAGAGATATCATCAATACTTGTTTCAGTATATCCATAGTTATCGTAGGTTCTTTTCAGTGCACCATATTGATGGGTATGATAACAATTATCGGAATTATCAGGGTCTATGAATGCCTCCATAACATCACCAGCCAAAATAGTAGAAAAAAAGTTAGAACTCTTTCTAAACAAACCGTTATCTTGACTTCCAGCCAAAATCTTATCCTCGGTTTGAGACAAACCTAAACCGTAAAATTGAGTAATTGGAACTCGTTTTGTCAAAAAAGTCCAATCAAAACCTTGACCATAATAGTCTGGGTGCGGAGTTTTGAACAAACCCATATCAGAACATATAAATAATTCGTTGGATGGACTATAATAAATGTTATGAATATCGACTAATGTATTGACGGTATTATTAAGATGCAGCCATGTAATTCCGTTATCGTTTGAACGATACATAGAAACACCACCAACATAAATTTGACTTGCCGACCAAGGGCTAACAGCCATAGCAAAGTCATACCAGCCCTGCCCATAATAACTCCCTGGATTTGATCCTACTAAATTAGGCGTAGTTG
This sequence comes from Flavobacteriales bacterium, assembly GCA_016779995.1. Lineage (NCBI taxonomy): Bacteria > Pseudomonadati > Bacteroidota > Flavobacteriia > Flavobacteriales > Flavobacteriales bacterium. The sequence continues at coordinate 59,157 of JADHMO010000008.1, read as the reverse complement.
AATTATGTACATTACTAGTCATATGTGTAGTCCAATTGAGTCCAGCATCAGTTGACCTAGCGATGGTATAAAAATTCCTGTCGTCATTTTTTATTTTAGCAAAAAACACGGTGTTGGGAGAGTGTGGGCTTACTGCTATTTGACCTCTTCTTCCTCCCGTCAATATTCCAGAAGAAGTAATTTGAGTCCAGCTTTGCCCGTTATTGGCAGAACGCCAAAACTGACCATTTGTACGAGTTGCAGCATAGACAATATCAGAGTTGGTGGGATGAAAAACGACGTTCATAAAATCTCCTGTTCTGACATTTGTAAAGCTTGTCCCTTGGTTAGTGGACCTAAAGATACCTTCTGAAGTAGTTACTAATAAATTATTGTCGTTTTCAGCATCTAGAGCAATGTCTGTTACTAATATTTCTTGAGAATTGTTGTACTGTAAACCTGTTGTTTGCCAACTATCACCGCCATCTGTAGATTTGAGCAAACCGAAAGAATAAATATCTTTTCCATCTCTATCACCAGTAGCTAAAAACATAATATCTGGATTGTTGGCGTTAATAACAATATCGGATACGCCCAAGCTACTCAGAAAATCCGTATTGGTTGACCAACTTTCTCCACCATTTGTAGATTTCCACACTCCACCATCGGGAGTGCCAACAAACATGATATTAGCATTATTGGGGTGAAAAGCCAAACAATTTACCCTGCCAATACCATAACCAGCAGACGTTGGACCTACCAAAGACCAATTGGGCTCTGATGATTGAGCATTATATACATAGAAATTATTAGCCGATGTTGATTGCTGATTAAGAGCTTCGCTATACAAATCAAACAAAGGTGTAGGGTCAAAATTGCCTGTTGGAAAGACACGAGGCTCCATATAATTTTCCCAACGTCTGTATGGGGTAAGTCCATTGCCTCGTTCATTCAAATCGCCTGTAAAGTTTTCATAAAACTCCTCACGGACATCGTAAAAATTGAAGCGTTCGCGGCTATCGGTAGAAGATTGTGATAGAATAAGTAAAGGAGATAAAAAACTATATATAAATATGTGTATTTTTTTCATTGACTTTTAATTTAGGGACCTTAAATATATAAATTATTAAAATAAAAATCATAAATTGGCAAAGAATATACTACTTAAAAACCCATGAAATACTTTTTACTACTATTAACTATACCTTTATTTTCTCATAGCCAAATTGTGTCCGACGAGTTATTACGTTTAAACAACGTTAGTAACACTTCACAAATGAACAGTTTAACTGCTCCAATGAATGGCAGCTTGTTATTCAATCAAGAAATTAACTCCACCTTTCTTTACGATGGCTATGAATGGGTAGATTTGATGGATAGTTGGAGTGTAGGAGGAAATCAAAACACACAAAGCCAACATTTTATTGGCACTACCGACAATCAGGACTTGATGCTCAAAACCAATGATACAGTACGACTGGTTATAACAAAAGATGGAGATGTTGGTGTTGGCACCAACCAACCTAGTGGTAAGCTGCAAGTCAAAATGGAAACCTACCTACAAGACATGTCTTCAAACCCCACTAATGGAGTTACGGTGTCATTATTATCCTTAACCCCAGGTTTTTGGACTACCCCAATTAATTCAGAAAGCCGTGCCTTCGACAACAACCCAGAAACCTTTTTTGAGTACGGTTTAGGTGGACTTTCCTCTAATCAATATACATCACATGCTGCCATAATTTTAGACCTTAACACCTTAACTCCTCCAGTAATAGGGCGTTATGGGGTCTTGTGCCACACTAATTCCTTCCAAGGTTGGTATTCGTATCCGACTAGTAATGATTACTGGATGTGTCCTGTTCCAAGGCGTTTTCATTTACAAGGGTCACACGATGCTACCAACTGGGTGGACTTGTCACCAGAAGTGGAACGTTCGCCCTTTGATTATATAAACGAAAACCTACAAACCTTTGATATAGATAATGATGTTGCCTATCGCTACATAAGACTAAGAATAACCCGACATGTAGCTTATTTTGATGTTGGAGGAAGTATCGAGGGAACAAATAGAATTAGTGAGTTAAAGTTATATGCCAAAATTGAAGATAATGGATTTGTGGTCAAAAATTCGGGCAATACAGCCATTGGTACCCAAACTCCAACAGAACGTCTTCACGTAAATGGCAATATCATTGCTAATAGTGCACTAACACCAGACTATGTTTTTGAAAAGCACTATGAGGGAAAAAGCAAGAGCAATCCTGAGTATGAACTGATAAGTTTAGAAGATGTAGAAATATACGTTGAAGAGCATCATCATCTTCCTAATGTACCTTCAGCCCATGATGTAAAAAAGCAAGGAGGCATTATTTTAAATCAAGCTACAGAAAAAAACCTAGAAAAAATCGAGGAGCTATACCTACATTTTTTTGAAATGAAAAAAGAAATCAATCAACTTAAATCAGAAATTGAACAAATAAAAAAATAATGCATATACAATCTAAAAATATACTACTGAGTCTGTGTGTTATATTATTTTCTAGTGGAATAGTATGTTCGCAGACCAATAACCAACTCACACGAGCTAAAAATTTTGATGACAATAATACGCTAAACTCCATCAGTAATCCTAACGAGGGCGAAGTTGTTTTTGTAAGTTCTGAACGTACAATTTTTCACTATGACGGCACAAATTGGCAACCCAATGGCTATGGGTGGAAAATGGGCGGTAATGCCAATACAAACCCATCTGTCCATTTTTTAGGCACTACAGACAATGGAGATTTACAACTGCGTTCAAACAACGATTTAGGGATAATTGTTAAGAATAACGGAAGAATTGGGGTAAATATAGAAAACCCCCTTGGTCTTTTGCATATCAATAGCGACATTAATGATGTACAGGGAACAAATGCCATAGATGATTTCGCTATAATGGGTAGTCTTGTAGGCATAGGCACACACAATCCTAGCGAATTATTGCACGTCAATGGCAATATTATGGTTTCTAGTGCTTTCAACACTCCAGATTATGTCTTTGAAAAGTATTATACAAATAACATGAGTAGTCAACCAGAATACGAATTCATTGATTTAGAAAAGGTCAAAGAATTTACTAAACAAAACCTCCATTTGCCAAATGTTCCCTCAAGAGCAGATTTGCAAAAAAAAGGCGGCATGATATTAAACAAAGCCATAGAAATGAATCTTGAAAAAATAGAAGAATTGTTCCTTCATAGCTTTGAACTGAGCAGAAAAATAAAGGCTCTTAAAAGTGAGATTGAATTACTTAAAAATGAAAAACAACAAAGACCATGAAAATAACAGTTAAAATTTTTATTCTTCTACTAGTTTTACCTGCAGTATTATATGCTCAGTCAGACAGAATGAAGTTGTATAATGTTTCTACTTTTACAGACCTTTTGAACATACAAAATCCCCAAGCTGGTCAGATGACTTATCTAGCAGAAGATGAATTTATATATCAGTACACTGGCACACACTGGAGTAAATTGGGCAAGTCGTGGCAACTTGAAGGCAATCAGAATATTGGCGCACAAGATTTTGCAGGAAGCATAAATCCTATGCGATTTGATTTGGGCACCAACAATAAAAACCGTATCACCATAAATCCTAATGGCAATGTTGGCATTAATACAACACCTGAATATGCATTTCACATAAAAACTAATCAAATTATAGCTAACGAAAACCCCGTTAATGGTACTATAAGCTCTAACTCTAGCCAAGGTTCACAACCTCCCAACTTAGCAATAGACAATAACAATTGTACATTTTGGGCGAGTGCAGTAGAACCTACTGGAAATAACCCTATTTGGCTTAGAATGGATTATGGCTCATCGCCTCGTATTATTGTGGGCTATACTATTCAAGCAGGATTCACATCAAACGGTTTAAGTCATGGTCCTGAAGATTGGGTTTTTCAAGCCTCAAATGACGCCTCCGAATGGGTAACATTACACAACGCACAAAACATTAACGTCTATGGAAATATTGAATTCAATTTTGTCAATACAGATTCTTACAGGTATTATCAAGTTTTAATGTACAACAAAGCAAACCCAGCCTTAAATAATGTACGTATTCAAGAACTAAAACTATATGAGGGTCAGCTTTCCACAGATGAAGATTTTGATGCACTCATATTTACTGACGGAAAGCTAGGGCTAGGTATAGAACCAAGCGAAAAAGTCCACGTTAACGGAAATGTCTTTTGTATATCTGTTCAGACCCCAGACTACGTTTTTGAACAGTATTATGACAAAAACAATGAACAGACCAATAATTATGAATTCATGAGTTTGGAAGAGGTAGAAAGCTTTGTAAAAGAACACAAACACCTACCCAATATACCTTCGGCTCAAGAAGTCAAAGAAAAAGGGGGTATAGTAGTCAATCAATCTGCTGAAAAAAATCTTGAAAAAATAGAAGAACTATTTCTTCATATCATAGAAATGAATGAAGAAGTCAAAAAACTTGAAAGAGAACTAGAAGTATTAAAAAGAGAAAATTAAATTTTCATAAAAAAAAAGGCTCAAGAACTTAGTCTTGAACCCTTATAAAATTGTAAGCTAGTGCTACTACTGCACTCTGTAATCAAATTTTTCACTAGCCAAATCTTGATTGGCTTTAACAATTTTTTGTTTCATATTCATCTTAAACTCTACCATTCTTGCGTGAAGAGCATCATCAGAAGTTGACAAAATTTGTCCTGCTAAAATACCAGCATTGTAGGCTGCATCTAGTCCAACAGTTGCTACTGGAATACCCGGAGGCATTTGTAAGATAGATAATATGCTATCCCAACCGTCAATAGAAATCGATGAACGACAAGGAACACCAATAACTGGAACCGTAGCAAAGGCTGCTACTACGCCTGGCAAATGTGCTGCACCACCAGCACCTGCAATGATAACTTTTATACCACGTGCGTGAGCATTGGAAGCAAACTCCTCAACCTTTTCTGGCACACGGTGTGCTGACAAGGCATTTATCTCAAAAGGAATTTGCATACTATTTAAAAAATCTGCGGCTTTGCGCATTACAGGCATATCCGATGTACTACCCATTATTATACTTACTACTGCTTTCATTATATATTGTTACTAAATTAAAGCTGCGAATTTAAAAAAAAGTAGAGATAATATATGTCAATTAAATTTTTCATTTTAAATAAACTTAAATTTTGTAACTTGCGATTCCTTATAAACAACAACTTAAAGTTAAATGAAAAAACTAGCACCCTACTTTTTTTTAATTCTATCTTTTTCATCTTTTCATATCAGTGCTCAAAGCAGCAATGAATTTGTGCGTGTTACCACTGTTGAAAGTATTGCCGAATTAAATGCTATCACTTCTCCCTATGAGGGCAGTTTAGCCTTTGTCGAAAACCAAAATAACATTTACCAATTTGACGGTTTGAATTGGCAAACTTTAGGAAATAGCTGGTCATTAGATTTAAACAAAAACATTAGTCCTAACAACTTTTTAGGCACTTTAGACTCCAATACTATTGTCTTTAAATCCAATGATAGTACAAGGATGAGTATCAATGGTGAAGGACAAGTAATGATAGACAGTCGTTTTGATATAAGTGAAAATGCTGCCTTTCAAATTGGTTCAGGTGGGTCTTTACCAACAATGGCTTCTGACACTACGCCTTTCCCTTATAGAATAGAGGAAGGCCCTCTTAACAGAGCAATGCATTTCTATTACCCAGCTGAATACCCTAGTGGTGCTTGGTCTACCTATCCTTTATTCAGACAATTCCCTGACCATCCTCCTTTTCATGCATTCGACGATGACCCCAATACCTTTTGGAGATTTATGAGGTTTAGACCTCAACAGAATACGACACATTACAGTTCTTTCTACAGAGCTGGACTAGTTGTCGATTTTGGTGTTCCAACATACATAGCAGGAATAAAAATGACAATGGGTCCGAATCAGAACCGTGCGCCTGTACAAGTGAGGCTTCAGGGAACGAATGAAAATCCAGTGGTTTACGATGAAAAAAAATGGGAGAAAAAGTATAATCCTAGCACCTACGATTGGCATAGTTATGGCTCAAACTTTAAGTGGCAACTGCATTACCCGCCTTTTTATAGTACGTCTAATTATGCTGGTCCAGGTCCAAATCTTCGTTCAAGAAGCCCAGCATTTGTGACAAATTGGAATCATGCAGATTATGCCAATAACAGAGAGCATACCTTTTTGTACGAATCACCTCTTCCCCATAGGTATTGGTTAATAAGTTTTCAAGTTTATATTTTAAATACTTGGAATACTCTTTTAAATGATTATTATGTAGGTAATGAACCTACCTCTATGATATCAGTAATTAATGATACGGTACTTCAACACGAATATCCTCCGTATAACTATAATGTAAATTTACAGCAACGTACATACGAGATTAGTGAAATAGATTTTTTGATGCCCTCGTTTACCATTACTAAAGAAGGTTTAACAGGTATTTCCACCACAGATCCCAGTCATAAATTACACGTTCACGGTGATATTTTAGCTAGTGGGAGCATAACTCCTGACTATGTATTCGAAAAGGAATACGAAGGTAAAAGCGATAGAAAACCCGACTATGTGCTATTGTCATTAGAAGAAATAGAACGTTTTGTGAAAGAGCGAAAACACCTTCCCAATGTGCCTTCCGTCAGTGAAGTAAGCAATCAAGGTGGAGTAATCGTTAATCAGGCTGTTGAGAAAAACCTTGAAAAAATTGAAGAATTGTACTTGCATAGTTTTCGATTGCAAAAACAAATAGGAGAACTAAAAGCCCGTATCCAACGCATTAAAAAAGAACGTTTAGAATAGTCGCTTAAACATTGAAAAAAAATGATTTCATGAAAAAATACCTTTCCAACATCGGCACACTTTGCCTACTCTGTGTTTGCTTATTTGTAGATGCACAAGACCGAGAACAATTGTTAAATCTGCACAGTGTAAATAGCACTGAAATGAATAATGTCAGCGCACCTCAATCTGGTCAATTGATTTTTAATACCATTGATAGCCTAGTTTATCTATACGATGGAATAAGCTGGAAAGCTATAGAATTGGGGTGGTGTATAGACGGCAATTCGGCTATTGATGCCGAAGAAAACTTTTTTGGGAGTACCAACAATCAAGACGTTAAATTTGAAACAAATAACACCCAACGAATGGTTGTTAAAAACAATGGAAACATTGGAGTAAATACAACTAACCCACTAGGCTATTTTCACGTCAAACAAACTAAGGATTTTATAGTGACCAAAAAGGGCTTTGTAGGTATTGGTACATCAAACCCTACTGAAAAAGTACATGTCATTGGAAATGTGTTAGCATCTGGTAGCATAGAGTCTGGCATACCCGACTATGTGTTTGAACACTATTACGAAGGCTACAGCCCACTAAATCCAAACTACACCTTCCTTTCACTAGAGGAAGTCAAAGCCTTTGCTAAAGAACACAAACATTTGCCCAATGTACCAACTGCACAAGAAGTTCGAAAAAAAGGGGGAATTGTAGTCAATCAATGGACCAATCAAAATTTAGAAAAAATAGAAGAGTTATTCATTCACCTTATTGAAATGGACAAAAAGGTCAAAAAGATGACAGAACAAGTTGAACATTTAGAAAACTAATAAAAAATGAAAAAATTAAACATACTTTTTCTCAGCATATTCTTGAGTTTTCAACTTCAAGCTCAAGTACCCACTTCAGCACAATTGATAAAACTGCATAACGTAGCAAACTACACGGCACTAAACGCCATTGTAAACCCTTTGTCAGGTAGTTTAGCCTTTGTAAATGATGAAAGACTACTATATCAATTCAACGGCAATTTTTGGCTTCCTTTTGAATCATGGAACAAAACAGGAAATTCCATAAACAACACCAATAGTGTAGGCACATTCAATGCTATGGACTTTAAAATAAAGACCAATAATGCCGATAGAATAGTCATTAAAAACAATGGCAGAGTGGGAGTCAATACAGTCAATCCTAACTCCATTTTAAATATTAATACCCATGTAATTGAAGCTAGTTCTGATGCCGAACAATCAGGCTCATACTTCGCCAGTCATGTACTAAACAGTTCTACTGGTCCGGACAAAGCATTTGACAACAATACATGTACAAAATGGGCAGGTACAGGTACGCCAACACTAACTTCTCCGCAGTGGATAAAAATTGACTACGGCGCAGGACAAGAAAAAACAATCACTAATTATCGAGTAAAAACAGGCTTTAGTGCTAATGGTGTTAGTTATGGTCCAGGGGTATGGAGCTTACAAGGCAGTAACGACGATAGTGAATGGACCACCATACATGAACAAATCAACAGCAGTTATAACGACTTATCTTTAAGCTGTTCCAACCAAACGGCATTCCGATACTATCGACTCCTGATGCAATCCAAAGCTGACCCTAGCCGACCTCAAGTAGAAATTCAAGAGCTATACCTGTATGAGGGTCAACTTAGTGCTAGTACTTACCACCCAGCCTTTGTAATGGCAGATAATGGCAAAATCGGACTAGGAACGAATACCCCCACAGAAGATTTACACGTCATTGGAAATATATTTGCACACGGAAGTATTGTTCCCGATTATGTTTTTGAAACCTATTTTGATGGCGAAAGCCAACTCAACAAAAACTATAAAATGTTGAGCTTAAAAGAAACAGAAGATTTTGTTAAAAAACATAAACACCTTCCCAGAGTACCTTCTGCTAAAGAAGTTGAAGAACAAGGAGGAATAATTATAAATGAGGCTACTCTTACCAACCTAGAGAAAATAGAAGAGCTCTTTCTGCACATTATAGAAATGAATGAAGAAATAAAATCATTAGAGTCAGAGCTTCTAAGACTAACAACTGAAGAATAGCATCATTTCTAAAAAACTGAAGTAAGTCCTCACAAAATACTTTATCCTAACAGGCATTGCTCTATATCGTGCTATTTGTTGTAAATTCGCAAATATTTAGAATGGTACAACTACACGACAAAACCTTTGAACCTTACCTTTCGGAATTTGAAATTCAAGAAATCGTAAAGGAAATGGCGCATAAAATGGGAGTTTTGAAAGATGAAAAGCCCCTATTTATTATCATTTTGAAAGGTTCTTTTATTTTTGCATCTGATTTAGTGAAAGCCCTCGATTTCGATGTCGAGCTATGTTTTATGCAGCTCAATTCCTATGAAGGCATACAAAGTAGTGGTAAAATCAAAGACATTATGGGAATTCCCCAACAAATAAAAGGACGAACATTAGTAGTCGTAGAAGATATAATAGACACAGGAAATACATTAGAATACCTCAACCAACACTTATTGGCAGAACAACCACAAAAGATATACTATGCTAGTTTGTTACTGAAGCCTAGCGTCTATAAAAAAAACCTAGCTATTGACTTTGTAGGAAAAGAAATACCCAACGAATTTGTAGTTGGCTATGGCTTAGATTATGAAGAATTAGGAAGAACCTTAACACAAATTTATAAACTCAAAATCTCATAATATGCTCAATATCGTATTATTTGGACCCCCAGGTGCAGGAAAAGGCACACAATCGCAATTGCTAATCGACCAATATAGTTTGATACATCTCTCTACTGGCGATATTCTAAGAGGGGAAATTGCTCAAGGCACTGAGCTGGGCTTAAAAGCCAAAAGTATAATGGATAGAGGGGATCTCGTTCCTGACCAAGTAGTAATTGGTATGATACGTTCTATATTGGAAAAAAATCCGAATGCTCAAGGCTTCATCTTCGATGGCTTTCCTAGAACTACTGCTCAAGCCGAATCCTTGGATCAGATGTTAGACGAGCTCAATACCTCGATTTCTACTATGCTATCTTTAGACGTGGACGACGACGAGCTGACAAAAAGACTACTAGAACGTGGCAAAAGTAGTGGACGAGCAGACGATGCTAATGAATCTATTATTAGAAATCGTATTCAAGAATACAACAACAAAACAGCACCGCTAAAAGAGTTTTACTCACAACAAAATAAATTGCAATCCATTGAAGGTGTAGGAAGTATTGATGCTATTAATGCTAAACTTTGTGAAGCTATAGACCAACTCTAATGAAAGTTAAAAATTCCAACTTTGTCGATTATGTCAAAATATTTTGCCGTTCAGGCAAAGGTGGAGCGGGTTCTGCCCACTTTTTAAGAGATAGAAATACTGCTAAGGGTGGTCCTGATGGTGGTGACGGTGGTTGTGGAGGTCACATTATCATTCAAGGCAATGACCAAATGTGGACATTACTTCACCTCAAATACCAAAAACATCTTTTTGCTGAACACGGTGGCTCTGGAAGTGGTAACAAAAAAATTGGTAAAGACGGACAAAGTAAAACCATACAAGTCCCCCTAGGCACTGTGGCTAAAAATGCCGAAACAGGAGAAATCCTTTTCGAAATTACAGAACATCAGGAGGAACAAATTTTGCTAGAAGGTGGTAAAGGTGGAAGAGGAAATGTACACTTTAAATCCCCAACCAACCAAACACCCCGTTATGCTCAACCCGGAATGGATAGTCTTGAAGGTTGGTTTATTCTCGAATTGAAAATACTTGCCGATGTAGGTTTGGTCGGTTTTCCTAATGCTGGAAAATCTACACTTCTTTCCGTAGTATCTGCCGCTAAGCCAGAAATTGCCAACTACGCCTTTACAACACTTGTGCCTAATTTGGGTATTGTCTCCTATCGTGATGAACGTTCTTTTATTATGGCTGATATACCTGGTATCATAGAAGGTGCTGCTGAAGGCAAAGGATTAGGCTTACGTTTTTTAAGACACATAGAAAGAAACTCTACTTTATTATTTCTAGTTCCTGCTGATAGTGATGACATCCTAAAAGAATACCAAATTCTTCTGGGTGAATTAAAGAAGTATAATCCACAACTTTTAGATAAAAACAGAATATTGGCTATCAGTAAATCGGACATGCTAGACCAAGAACTAAAAAATGAAATAGCTCAAGATTTACCTCAAGATATGACATGCCTTTTTATCTCGTCTGTTGCTCAGCAAGGGCTAATGGAATTGAAAGATGCGATTTGGCAAAAATTGAATGAATAATGGAATGGCTCATTGAATTAGATAAAAATTGTTTTCATCTGATAAATCAGTCAGGCTCAACGACTTGGGATAGTCTTATGCTTTTTGCTAGTCATAAATTGTCGTGGATACCTTTGTACATTCTTTTAGTTTACCTCGTCATAAAGGAAAAGGGCAAAGAAAGTATTTGGATTTTAGCAAGTATAGGTTTAGTTATTGCTTGTTGCGATATGGGAAGTGTACATCTTTTTAAAAACACTTTTCAGCGTTTACGACCTTGTCATTTCTTCGATGAAGTACGACTAGTCTCAGAAAGATGTGGTGGACAATATGGCTTTATATCCTCTCACGCTTCTAATGTTTTTGGCTTAGCTGTAGTGGTAGGCAAACTAATGAATAAGAAGTTTTTATTTGCGGCCTTATTTATTTGGGCTGCAGGGGTGGCATACTCTAGAGTATATCTTGGCGTTCACTATCCATTGGATATTCTAGGTGGTATGTTATGGGGAACTTTTGTCGCTTTAATAATCGTTTCTCTTTACAAGAAATATAGAACATGAAACAGTTTAATTGGATATGGTTCGTTTGGCTACTTCTAGTCATCTTATGGAACTACATTTGGGTAGATGTACCTCCTCTAGCCGATGTACTTGTTGCTATTTTTCTTTCTATTTTAGCTTATCAATTTAATTTAAAACTCAAAAAGTGAAAAAAATCATATTAGTATTGTGTGTTATGCTTTGGGGCATTTCTCAAGCTCAAGAAAAACCCAAACTTGTAGTAGGTATAGTAGTCGACCAAATGCGCTATGATTACGTTTACCGTTTTTGGAATCAATTTGGAAATAATGGCTTTAAAAAATTGGTAAATGAAGGTTATTTCTTAAGAAATACTCACTACAATTATACCCCAACCTACACAGGTCCAGGACACGCTAGTATATTTACAGGCACTACTCCTTCTGTACATGGGATTATTGGAAATAATTGGTACAATAAAGCTGACGGTTTATCGGTATATTGTGCTGGAGATGGCAATTCAACTACTGTCTGCGATTGTGATAATCACATCGATGTAGAATCTACAGCGGGTAAAATGTCACCTCATCGTATGCTTACCACCACTTTTTCAGACGAATTAAAATTGTTTTCCCCACTATCCAAAGTATTCGGTATTTCGATAAAAGATAGAGGAGCAATACTACCCGCAGGACATAGTGCTAATGGTGCCTTTTGGATGGGTAAAAGTGGAGAATGGATATCTAGCTCTTACTATTATGAGCAACTTCCCGAATGGCTAATAGAATTTCAACAAAAGAAACCCGCTACTAGCTATTTTAAAGGGGCTTGGAAAGGTCGTGGGTTTGGCTACCCTATGGATAGCCTACTAGCAAGTAATGGTCCAGCATCTGTAAAAAGTACTCCTCAAGGCAATACCTACCTCAAAGACTTAGCTATTGAGTTAATTAAATCAGAAGAATTAGGAAAGGATAATATTACAGATGTATTGACGCTAAGCTTTTCATCGACTGATTACATTGGTCATCAATTTGGACCACATGCTCAAGAATTAGTCGACACATACATTCAACTAGACAAGGATATTGCAGAAATATTAAAACACATAAACTCTACAGTAGGGCAAGAAAATACTTTGATATTTCTAACCGCAGACCATGGCGTAGTTAGTGTACCTAATGAATTGAAAGCTAGAAAAATACCTGCTGGTTATTTTAATGCTTCAAACTTAACCACTGAACTGAATAACCATTTGTCAAAAAGATATGGAAACAATACGTGGGTTTTAAAATATTCTAATCAACAGTTTTTTCTAAATCGTAAGCTAATAGAAGAACAAAAACTTAGTCATCAAGAAGTACAACAACTAGCGGCTGATTATTTGATTGGTGTAGAGGGCGTACAGTACACCTTCACCGCACATCAACTGCATCACAACGAATATCAAAATAGCTTTTATTCACTTATTCAAAAAGGCTTTAACCAAAAGCGTTCTGGCGATGTCGTTATTGCTCTAAATTCAGGATGGATAGAATGGAATTCACCAACAGGAACAACACATGGCTCATGCTTCAGCTACGATACGCATGTTCCTTTGTTATTTTGGGGCAAAGGCATTCAACAGGGTGTTTCTGACGAATACATTTCTATCTGTGACATAGCACCTACTGTCAGTACTTTATTAGGAATTTCTTTCCCTAACGGTTGTACAGGTCAACCCATCAGAAGTATTACCGAATGAAAGTAGTTCATAGCTCAACATATAATATAACAATTGGCAAAGGTAGTCTACAAACTATCGAACACTCAAGGTATTCGGCTATTGCCATTTTAGTGGATGAACATACTAAAGCGCATTGCTTAGATATCTTTCTCGAAGAAAGTCAAATCAATCCTAAGCTAATTATTGAAATATCTTCAGGCGAAGAACACAAAAACATTTCTAGCTGCGAACACATTTGGCAACAACTGACCAAAGCTCAATTTGACAGAAAGTCACTTCTCATCAACTTAGGCGGTGGCGTCATAGGAGATATGGGTGGATTTGCTGCCTCTTGCTACAAAAGGGGTATAGATTTCATTCAGGTACCCACCACCCTACTAGCTATGGTAGATGCTTCAGTCGGTGGAAAGCTAGGTATAGATTTAGAAAATTTTAAAAATCAAATCGGATTATTTAAATCTCCAAAAGGAGTATATATTTTCCCAAAGTTTTTACACACACTAAGCCAAAGGCAAATTGTATCAGGATATGCTGAAATCGTAAAACATGCTCTAATTGCTGACAAAAACTATTGGCAATTGTTAATGAAAACAACAATTGAAAAGATAAATTGGGAGGAAAATATACATCATTCTATCACTTTAAAAAATGATATCGTTGAATCCGACCCATTTGAAGAAAACAAACGTAAAATTTTGAATTTTGGACATACCCTAGGACATGCTATAGAAAGTTATTACCTCAAGATAGAAAAGGATATTCTACATGGTGAGGCTATTGCTTTAGGCATGTATTTAGAAACTGAGCTATCACCACTCCATAGCGAGAGGAAAAAAGAAATTCAAGACTATTTGAAGTCCAACTTCAATTTAGTGGAATGTCCATCCTTAAACCAACTCCTACCCTTTCTCAAAAACGATAAAAAAAATGAACACGATAACATTAATTTCTCGCTGCTCGATGATATAGGTTCTTGTAGCTACAACAATGAATTTAGTATAGAGGAAATACAGGCTATTTTTTAATGTTATATTTGACATTCAATTGACACTATGCAATCTGCAAAAGAATATCTTATACAAGAAGGCTTAAACCAACACATTAACCTTGATGCAAATGCCGATTTTAAAGAAGGCGCATTTGATGCTGTTAGTGGTAAATTAAACATACCGTTTCCAGCCGTTGCTGAAGACCTAGCCCGTTTACACCAACTCATAAGAACAAGAAAAGCATTTACTGTATTGGAATTTGGCTCTGGACTATCTACCATAGTCATGGCTGATGCCTTGAGTAAAAACAAAACAGAATTTTTGGCTCTTGACGAAAAGCCAGAACTTAGAAACCGATTTATGTTTCAAATTTTTTCTGTTGAATCGGATAAACAATGGATAGAACATAGCCAATCAAACTTTCCGAAACACTTATTGGAACACGTTAATTTTCATTATTCAGAAGTTAAAATAGATACTTTCAATGGTAGGATATGTCACTTTTATGACAGTTTACCAGATATCGTACCAGACTTCATTTACCTTGACGGACCTAATCCAAAAGATGTAAAAGGAAACGTTAATGGTATGACATTTCAATGCGACGAGCGTACCGTTATGGCAGCAGACCTTTTACTAATGGAGTCCATATTATTGCCCGGCACATTTATACTTGTCGATGGTAGAACAAATAATGCTAGATTTCTAAAAAACAACTTCCAAAGAAACTTTGAAATGAGCTGGGACAAAGTTGGTGATGTAACCAGCTTTGAGCTACAAGAAGAAAGACTTGGCAAATACAATATTCTAGGCTCTGACTTTTATTGATAATTATGGATTTTTTGATTTCACATACTAGTAAATCGATTAATGCTGACCTTATCCTTCCTCCCTCTAAAAGCATAAGCAATAGAGCCCTCATTATACAGGCTTTATGCCAATCTAAACCCGCACTTTTTAACCTCTCACAATCTAGCGACACACAATCTCTAATTAAAGCATTACAAACGACCTCTAATACTATTGATGTTGGTGACTCAGGTACAAGTATGCGATTTCTCACGGCTTACCTTAGTCAGCAAAAAGGTAGTTATATTTTGACAGGTAGTGAACGAATGAAAGAACGTCCCATCGGCCATTTAGTGGAGGCCTTAAATAGTATTGGCGCTGATATAAATTACTTAGAAAAAGATGGCTTTCCTCCTTTAGCCATTAATGGAAAAACTTTAGAAGGAGGAAAAGTAGATATTTCTACATCTGTTAGCAGTCAGTTTGTTTCTGCTCTTTTATTAATTGCACCCACACTAAAAAAAGGACTTTCATTATCCTTAAAAGGTGAGCTACTGTCCAAGCCATATATTAAAATGACCTTAGACATTATGCGATATTTTGGTATTCAATCGACTTGGACAGATAATATCATTCAGATAAAAGCTCAAGACTATAAAAATAATGATTTGAGTATTGAAGCAGATTGGAGTGCCCTAGCTTTTGTCTTACAAAGCATATCCATTGCCAAATCAGCTCAAGTTAATATTTCTGGTCTCTCAAAAGATAGTTGGCAAGGCGATAGTTATGTTCTGAATTTATTTGAAAAATTTGGACTACAACACGAATTTAAAAACAATACACTTTATGTCAAGAAGTTTAATAAGGGTTTCAATGGCGATTACAATGTTAATCTAATAGATACCCCTGATTTAGCCCAAGCCTATTGTTGTGCTCTATCGGCACTATCAAAATCAGCAAAAATTAAGGGGTTAAACAACCTTAAACTAAAAGAAAGCCATCGCCTAAAAGCACTTCATATTGAATTGAATAAAATAGGTCAACTTAGTCGTTATTCCGAGGATACTATACAACTAGAGTCGTCTGTTTTGCATACTCCAACAGAAAGTTTTGATAGCCATAATGATCATAGAATGGCTATGTGCCTAGCCCCTTTTGCTTTACTTTTTGATATTAAAATAAAGAATATAGAGGTGGTCAATAAATCGTATCCTAGTTATTGGGAAGACCTAAAAAAGATGGGATTTATAATATCTCCTCTAACTCACTCAAACAGTTAATTTCGTAAGTAATCTCAGAATTAGAGTGTTCGATTTTTAAAGGATTAAAAAATACTTGTGCCATACCCATATCTTTAGCACCTAAAATATCGGCATGTAAATCGTCACCTATCATCAAACTATCAGATGGTTTAGCAAAAGCTTTAAGCAAAGAAAACTTGAAAATTTGTTGGCTAGGTTTTTTAAATCCTACTTGTTCTGAGGTAATAATCTGCTCAAAATAATCAATTAAATTGCTGTTTTCTAACTTCTGATATTGGACTTCTTCAAAACCGTTAGTAATAATGTGTAATATATACCTATCCTTAAGGTAGTTTAGAGTAGAGTGTACATAGGGGAATAAATTGGTCTTCTTAGGACAATTAGCAACATAGTCTTCACCTAAATTAGCAGCTAATTCTGGACTATTAACACCAAACTCATCTAAGGTAATTTTAAATCGCTCGTCTCTTAGCTTCTCCTTTTCAATTTTATTTTGTCGATATAAATCCCATAGTTTTTCATTATGGTGCTTATACCTTTCAATAAATACTTTGCTATCGACAATTCCCTTGGTCAGCAAGTCATAATGTTGATATAATTCTAGCAAAACTTCGTTAGAATTCTTTTCAAAATCCCACAGTGTTCTATCTAAATCAAAGAAAAGATGTTTGTACATATTAAACCCAAATAAGTGTCAATAGAAAAGACCACCCTAAAACCGATGCAAACAAAATAGGTAAAGTCTTTTTCTTGTTAGGAAAAAAGTGAAGTGCAATAAATGTACCAATGGGTATTGAAAAAAAGATTGGAGTTAAAAATGCAATGCCGAACAAACCATACTTTCTAGCTGCTTTTACAGCAATTATTTTTTTAAAATTTTTTTCCTTTTTTGCATTATAGTCAAATGGGAAAATACGATAGTAGATTTTTAGAACTACTTTTCTAAATTTTGAGAAAACAATAACTCCCATTACCCCACCTATACAACTGAAGATAAAGGTTTCCCAAAATGAAAAATTATACTGTACAGCCAAAGGTATGGCTAAGAAGAATTTAACACCTCCCAACAATAAAACTGAGATGAATTGAATGAATTGCATTTTGGATTGTCTAGGTTTTTATTTAATTATTAACACAAATTTCGTCAAATTATTGTAAAAAAATGATGACATCAATCATAAATTTATGTATTTGTTAGAGAATAGATATTTATTATTTTACTTTTGTTGGAAATTCATTAATATCATTTTATAATGAAAAAGCTATTCTTTTTTTTCTTCCTTTTTTTTAGTATTAGCACTTATTCTCAAAATGACAATCTCCATCTGAACCTAAATAAGAAAAACATAGCTATTGATGGTTACGATTTAGTTGCTTACTTTAAACTAAACGAATCAAAAACTGGTAAAAAAGAATTCAAATACACTTACCAAGGCGCACACTACTTTTTTTCTTCCGAAAGCCATATGCAAAGCTTTAAAATTAACCCTAAAAAGTACCTTCCAAAATTTGGAGGTTGGTGTGCTTTCAGCATGGCTATAGATGGGGAAAAAGAAAGAGTAGATCCTAAAAGTTTTTTAATTATAGATGGGGAATTATACCTGTTCTACGAATACTATTTCAACGATAAAAAAGAGAAGTGGCTAGAAAGTAATAGTGACTTAAAAAAACAAGCTGAACAGAATTGGAAAAAGATTACGAATTAACTCCTATAAAGTTTAGACATCTGCCCCACAAACTCTGATATATAGTAATATATGTAGTTGGTTTAGCACCGAAGCCTTTATTTCTCTGGGCTACACCATCTAAATTGGAGCCTTCAAAGTCAAAAACAAAACCTCTAAATTTTTCTAGTGAGAAGATATAATCTAAAAGGAAAAAATAAGCTAATTTATTTCTGCCTTCTTCATTAGAATATGAACTCAGCAAATACAATCTTTTGTTATCGTTTATGACAAAGACCGAACAGCAATTGCCTTGATTTCCCTTGACCGAAAAAATTTCTCCTTTAGCAAGTTCTAAAGATGTTTTTATGATTTTTAACTCTAAATCAAATTGCTTTGCATTCATAAAACCAGACGCTAAAAGACGCTTATTCTTTAAAAACTGTTCAGCACTATCTGGCACAGATGCAATAGAAAGATTATGCCTATTGGCACGTCTCAAATTTTTTAAATGACTTTTGGAATAATTAGCTCTTAATTCTTCTATATTTTTATCGAGTGGCAATAAATAGTTTACATTACTTTTTGACACACAAATTGTCGATGAATTATGAGTATTTAAATTGAAATTAAAATATAAAATTTCTTTAGGAATAGCTGATATAAAATCATCCACACAATAACTCTCTTGCTTATGAAATACTCCTAACTGCTGACACATAAATGGCTGATATATATATGTTATACCCCACTTTTTTCTTTTGGGTAAAGGCATCACAGCCTGGTAATCGTTGAGAACTAATGCGTCCCATTGCTCACAAACGATATCCAAATACCAAGACTTAGCATAAAAAGAACCATTGACAGACCCAATGATACAATTATCCCACTTTTCGTAATCAAGATTATTGTTTGCTATATATTGAATCACTTTTTGATGTATTGTAGCATTTGCTCATAAAGGTGAATCCAGCCTTTCCATTCTTTATAATCACTCCATGTCTCATTATGCCATAAGGAAATGAAATGCCCATTTACACTTTTTACTTCATCAATAATTAATTGAATTTTTCTTAGGGCTTCATTAGGTTGAGATTTTAAGTAATATTTAAGAGTAGCGTCCATTACTGAAAAAGGATGAACTTTAAGTTTGGTAGACGACTCCACCTCCAAGTCGTAAAAATAAAAAGGCGTACATATACTGGCTCTAAAACCTAAATGTGCAGCATAGCCCATAGTATAGTCATCACTTATAGACAATTCCAAAAGGTTTCTATATGTTTTGGGTATTTCCAACTTTAAAAAATGTTGTCTTGATAACTTTACTTCCTTTTTAAGAATATTTTCTAAACGCTTTTTTTCTATTGATAGTGTATCAAAACTTTTATTGGAAGCGAATGAGGGGTGTATTCCTACTTCAGCATAATCTGCTAAATGTTTAATTAACAATTGGAATTTTCTACTGTAAACCGAACAGTTTTTATCATTCAAAGCATAATCTGCCAACAAAACAAAATACACAACATCAATACCATACTTTTCATTCAACTTTAGCTGATATTCAAAAGTATCATAAGGGTCAGGCAATTTACCTAATAATACATCTTTGCGTTCCTTAATAGCATCTTTGTCTAGCTGTATTGCCGAACGTATAAAAGAGGCTGTTGTTCTAACAAAGCCTTTTTCTAAAAAACAATAAGCATTATCAACATCTATGGTGGATTGATAAGTAAATTGAGTTTTTGGAAACTCTAATGATGGAAATTTTCTTTCGAGAAGCTTTCTAAATTCCTTGAGCCATAAATTGATAAGAGGGCGGTGTAAAAAATCGTGCTTTAAAGCTAGACTTTCTTTGGCCGTAAAACGCTCATAGTGGTCTTTTATGTGTGGCAAGTATTCTTCGTATCGAGATACTAAATAAAAAGAGGCTGAAAATACGTCAAAAGGTAAAAAAGAATCTTTGACTTGAAAAAAGATCGGTAATTCACTCCATGTATCAAAAATTAACTCCTGATCTAAAATACCTTTTTCAGATAGCAATCCATAGGTTTTTAGAAAACATTCATCTGCAAATTGTTTATTAGAATAATTAAGTTTAGCACCTTGATGAGAAAGAAAAACTTCAGCATCTTCGGTGAGTTGATAATCCATTTTCCAAACCGTATCGAAAATAAGCTGAAAGCTATATTGTATTCTACTTGTTATTTTAGGTGTATAAATCAGCATTTAGAGCTCGTGTTCGTCTGCAAAGCTAAAGTAAGTGTTTTGCCCCACAATTATATGGTCGAGTACGTTAATTTCTAATAATTCTGCCGATTTAACTATCTTTTGAGTCAATTTTTTATCGCTTTCACTAGCTTGTAAATTACCTGACGGGTGATTATGAAACAATATCAATCCACTGGCTTTCCACTCTAACGCAATACTGAATATTAACTTGGGGTCGACTAGAGTTGCACTAAGACCGCCTTGACTAATTTTAGTAAAATGTATAACACTATTGGAACGGCTCAATAACATAATCCAAAATTGTTCGTGATTCAAATCATGTAAATGATATTTCATAAAATTATAAGCGTCTTGACTAGATTTAATCTTTTTTATTTCTGACTGCACTTCTAAACTTTTTCTTTTAGCAAGCTCTGAAGATGCCATAATGCTAATGGCTTTGGCCTGTCCAATACCTTTAAATTGTGTCAAATCATTGATAGTCATCTTTGATAAAACTGAAAGTTTGCCACCACATTGCGACAAAATATGTTTTGATAAATCTACGGCTGATTGTTTGTTATTTCCAGAGCCGATAAGTATGGCTATTAATTCTGCATTACTTAATGATTTAGCTCCTTTGGAAATGAGTTTTTCTCTTGGTCTATCGTCTTCAGACCACGACTTTATAGTTAGTTTTTTATGGCTCATAAAACAAAAATAAAAAAAAAGGCTTCTCAAACGAGAAGCCTTTAGACATAAAGCCTATAAATCAATTATAGACTATTCACATGCTTAGCTAACTTAGATTTTAAATTAGCAGCTTTGTTTTTGTGAATGATATTTCTTTTAGTCAGTTTATCTAACATAGACTCTAAAGCAGGTAATAAAGCTGTAGCTTCTTTCTTATCGGTAGTAGCTCTTAACTTTCTTACAGCATTACGAGCTGTTTTGTGATAATAACTATTAGCAGCATTTCTCTTTGCTGTTTGTCTTATTCTTTTCTTTGCTGACTTGTGATTAGCCATATTGTATAATATTATCTGTTAAAAAGGAGCGCAAATGTATTAATTTATTTGCTAATAATGGTTTTTTCTGTTAAAAAAGAGTTTTTAGCTACTTTTTACAAACGAATCGCTCGTATCATTTCTTTTTTACCGGGTGGTCCTGCTAGAGATTCTACCTCCATTCCTAAAGATTTCAAAATGCGTTTGACTTCCCCTTTTGCACAATATGTTACCAAAACACCACCTCTTTTTAAACTTTTGACCAACTTCTCGAAGATATCTTTTTGCCACAATTCAGGCTGAACACGAAAACCAAAGGCATCGTAAAAAATTAAATCAAAAGTGGTGTCAAATTCATATTTCTGAATGGTATTGTGTATTTTGAATAAATGAAAATGAGTTGAAATATCAGTAAGCATATCCCAAGAACTTGTATGCAATTTGTTAAAGATATGTTCTTCAGAAAATGCATCTAATAAATCGACATAATCCAACTGATTGACTAACTCAAGAGATAAGGGTTCTTTTTCAATAGCATAGTAGTTTATGGTACGCTGATTTTTTAAGCCGTAAAGGTATGTCATAAAAGTATTCAAACCAGTACCAAAGCCCATTTCAAAGATTGATATTTCTTTAGATTTAATACGATCAAGACCATTTTTTATGTAAACATGCTGAGCCTCGCTAATTGCACCATGAGTGGAGTGATAATGTTCATTCCATTTAGTGATTTTTAGGGTTTTACTTCCGTCATTTGTCGCTATGATTTTCAAGTTTAGCATTACACAAATTAAGTATATTTTATTAGCTTTGCTGACCCAATCTCACAAAAAATATGGCAAAGAAAAAAACTGTTACCAATAAAAAATCCATCGCTTTTTTAGAGCAATACCTTAACAATGCATCGCCAACAGGCTTCGAAAGTGAAGGTCAAAAGCTATGGCTAAATTATATTAAACCTTATGTAGATGATTATTTTGTTGATACATATGGCACAGTTGTTGGTGTTATTAACCCAAAAGCCAAATATAAAGTAGTAATAGAGGCACATGCTGACGAAATATCTTGGTTTGTACATTACATTACCAAAGATGGCTTCATTTATTTAAGAAGAAATGGCGGCAGTGACCATCAAATAGCACCGTCTAAAAGAGTCAATATTCATACTGATAAAGGTATTGTTGATGCAGTATTTGGTTGGCCAGCAATACACACTAGACATGGAAGCGAAGAAAAATCTCCAAAATTGGATAACATTTTCTTAGACTGTGGTTGTACTACCAAAGAAGAAGTTGAGAAACTTGGTGTTCATGTAGGTTGTGTTGTTACTTACAAAGACGAGTTCATGATGCTAAACGACACATTCTATGTAGGAAGAGCCTTAGACAATAGAGTTGGTGGCTTTATGATTGCAGAAGTAGCAAGACTTCTCAAAGAGAATAAAAAGAAATTACCTTTTGGATTGTACATAACAAACTCTGTTCAAGAAGAAGTTGGTTTGAGAGGGGCACAAATGATTACGGAAAGAATTAAACCGGATGTGGCTATTGTTACAGATGTATGTCATGATACCCAAACCCCTATGATTAACAAAATTAAACAAGGCGATTTGTTTTGTGGCAAAGGACCTGTTTTAACTTATGGTCCTGCAGTACAGAATAACCTTTTGAATTTAATTATTGACACAGCAGATAAAAATAAAATACCATTCCAAAGAGCAGCAGCATCACGTGCAACTGGTACTGATACAGATGCTTTTGCTTACTCGACAGGTGGTGTTGCCTCAGCTCTTATTTCATTACCATTGAGATATATGCATACTACTGTTGAAAGCGTACATAAAGATGATGTTGATAATGTTATCAAATTGATTTACCATGCGCTACTGAAAATAAAAGATGGACACGATTTTAGATACATCAAATAAATATTAAAACCTTTATGGAAATTACTAAAACAATACAATCTAAAATAGAGCAAACAGACTTCGATAATTTGTCGTTTGGCAAGTGTTTTAGTGACCATATGTTTAGCATATCTTTTAAAAATAATGAATGGCAAAAGCCTGAAATACTTCCTTATGGACCACTAAGTTTAAACCCAGGAACACACGTTTTTCATTATGGTCAAGCTATCTTTGAGGGAATGAAGGCTTATAAAAACGAACAAGGAGAAACCCTTTTATTTAGACCTCTAGAAAACTTAAAAAGACTAAATCATTCTGCCGACAGGTTGTGTATGCCTAGAATTGACGAAGCCATCTTCATGCAAGGCCTAACTACATTATTAGAAATTGATAAAGATTGGATACCTCATTCTGATAGTATGTCTTTATATATTCGCCCATTTATGATTGCCGAAAGCGAATTCATTCGAGCTACTCCAGCAAGTGAGTTTAAATTTATGATTATAACCTCTCCAACATCTACTTATTATGCTGGAAAAACAAATCTGAAAATTGAGCAAAAATACGCCCGTTCTGTTGTCGGTGGAACAGGCTTTGCCAAAGCAGCAGGTAACTATGCCGCTTCCTTTGCCCCTACCAAAAAAGCGCAAAATGAGGGCTTTACACAAATTATATGGACAGATGCCATAAGTCATGAATACATTGAAGAATGTGGAACTATGAATATCATGTTCAGAATAGATGATAAAATCATCACTCCCGAATTGAGTGAAAGCATATTAGGCGGAATTACTCGAGATAGTATCATTACTATTGCCAAACAAAAAGGTATTGAGGTTGAAGAAAGAAGAATTTCAGTTTCTGAAATTATAGAACACTATAACAACGGTCGTTTAAAAGAAGCTTTTGGCGTTGGCACAGCAGTAACCCTAAATCCAATAAACTCCATTACTTTTAACGATACGGTAATACATATTGAAGAAATAAACCAAAACTCTTACGCTACCGTACTAAAAAGTGAATTGCTGGGCATTCAATACGGCAAGATTGAAGATGTTAATGGCTGGACGTTTAAGGTTTAAATGTCATTTTGTAATGCTTAATACCCGCCTCTTCAAATAGATCTCCATCTATTTCAAAGCTTAACTTTTGATAAAAATCTACGGTCTGTATCTGAGCATGTAGGTAAACCTTTTGTTTCATAGGCAAAACATCTTTCAATACTTCTTCAACAAGACGTTTTCCCACGCCACTGCCCCTAAATTTAGCAAGCACTGCAAAACGTTCAAGCTTTATACCTTTATCGGTGTTTCTCCATCGAGCAACCCCACAACTGACATCATTCTTTGTTATTAAGTAATGTCTTGCTGAAGACTCAAAATCATCGTGTTCATCAGACTCGCTAACTCCTTGTTCAACAACAAATACCTCATTTCTGACTTGCCGAACATCAGAAAACTTATCGTCATCAACATTTAGTCTATAAACTTTTAACATGCTTTTCCAAAATACCTTTGATATCGGGCTTGAAGTAATTTGCTCCCTTCAAAACTTTACCATCTTCCCTAAATATTGGCTGATTATTTTCATCAAGTTTTGACATATTACTTCTTTGAATTTCATCAAAAATTTCACCAATAACATCTTGCATGCCATGCTTTAAAACTGTACCACACCATATGTATAGCATATCACCTAAGGCGTCTGCAATTTCTACCATATCGCCATTTTGACAAGCCTCTAAATACTCTTCATTTTCCTCCTGCATTAAACGGTGTCTCAATAAAAAAGTAGATTCATCAACAATAGCTTTAGGTGTGTCTTCGTTACCGATTAAGAAAACTTCATGAAACTTTTTTACCTTGTTAATTTTGTCAATCATATTATTTTTTAATTACGTAAAATCGTTATTCAAAATAAGTTAATTTTGTAAGAACATTTCTAAAATATAGAACAATAATGAAAAAAATAGCTTTAGCTATAAGTACCCTATTAATTTTTAGTGGATTTACTTTCATTCATGTAGATACCTACAAAGCCAATATCAAGACTAGTAATTTAGTTTGGCATGGAGAAAAGTTAAATGCTAAACACTTTGGAAACATTCAACTTCAAAGTGGTGAACTTAGGATAAATTGCGACGGAAGATTAGTAGGTGCAAAATTCGTAATCAACATGAGGTCTATTACTAACCAAGATATTGAATCCAAGCAATACAAAGCAATGCTGGTTGATGATTTGAAAAGCAGTAGATTCTTCGATGTTGAAAAATACCCTGAAGCTATTTTCCAACTCTTAAGGTCAACACCATTAGGAAATAATAAGTTTAATCTTCTAGGTCAACTCAACATCAAAGGTAAGCTAGCCCCTGTTAATATTCCTCTTGAACTGAAATATCAAGACAATGGTAAGGTAATAGCAGTTGGCGAATGTAGTTTTGACCGAACTAAATATGGATTAAAGTACGGCTCCAATTCTTTCTTTGACAACTTAGGAGATGAAGCTATTTCAGACATTATCAGACTCGAATTCGAAATTGAATTAGAAAAATAATGGAAAATATTACTCAAGGCCATTGGATTTTTGCCGCCATTTTTGCTTTTTCATTTGTATGTTATCTTATTTGGTCATACCGTAAAGAACTGAAGCTTAATAAAATACATTATAGAGGAAGCTCATTGTTTATTCTATCTGTAATAGTAATAGCTTTTGTAATCTATGTTTTTAGAGGCTATATGAAATAACTTTTTATACTTAAATTAGCCATCAATAAATTTGCTACAAATGAAGTTTCTCAAAATAATTCTGTACAGCTTATTAGGAATAATGTTTATTTACCTTATTTCAAATCTTTTCTTTAGTGAAAAATTTAAAGTGTCTACAAGTATTGACATCGACAGTAGCCCTTATATCGTTTACGACCAAATTAACAATTTTGAAAATTGGGAAAATTGGGATCCTTGGATAGAAACCGATACAACCATAAAAATGAGTGTCTCTGACATAACTTATGGTGTTGGTGCATACAGAACTTGGGACAGTGAAAATTCTGGCAACGGCAAAATGGAAATTACAAACAATGACTACATTAAACAAATTGATTTCAGAATTACAATAGAAAATAATAGTCCTTTTATGGCTTCATTTTATTTGGAATCCATTGACAATAAGGTAAAGGTAAGTTGGAAAAATAGTGGTGAATTACCCTTTTTAGCACGTATCTTTGGACCCGTCATTAGCAAAATGATGAAAGGTGACCATGAAAAAGGACTTAAAAACCTTAAAAATTATTGTGAAACTATTCTATCAAAAAGTAGCGAGGTAAAGATACAAGAATGGGATTCGCAAAAAATCATTGCAATAATCGATACTTGCTCTAGCTCAAATATTAGTCAATCATTAAGTGAAATATATAGTAAAACCTTTGATTATATATCCACAAATGACATAACCGCTGTTGAACAACCCTTTGCGCAATACCTGTCATTCCCTCAAAAACCAGGTGATAATGACTGGATTATTTTAAGAGCAGGAGCTTTTCTAAAAACTAACATCAAAGACTCCTTGAGAAATGGAATGAGCTTCTATCAAACATTACCTAAACTAACAGCACAGGCTACTCATTTTGGAGACTATCGAACAATTTTTGACACGCATCAAAAAATTAAAGACTTCTGTCAAGAAAATAATTATTCGACTACTGGTAGTCCGTATGAAATCTATGTTACTAACCCTAGCCAAACACCTAATCCTGATGAATGGCAAACACGGGTTATCTACGAAATAGAATGATTTAAACTCTAAACCAAAACCTAAAACCATGAAAAATCGAAACTTACTTACTTTACTACTAATGATTGTATGTTATTCTCTATCGGCTCAAAAGTTTAGCGAGGGAATACAAAGCGATTATACATTTTCTGAAGGTAGTGTACCAGCAATTCAAATTCTGTTTGATAAGGTATCAAAAAATAATGTGGAAACTGCCACTAAGGAAGTTTTTAAAAAATACAATTCTAAACTAAGTGCAGTAAAAGATGTGGAAGATGAATTTCATATTTCAGATTTTATTTTAAAAGAAAATCAAAAACTTTCTAAAGGAAAAGTGAAAATTATTGAAACCAATGGCAATGCCACTATGTATGCTTTTTTCAAAACTAATGAGTCAATTGTATCTGAAGAACTAACACCAAATGATATTTCTCATTATAAAAACCTTGTTAAAACCATCGCAAAAAAAGCCGTTTTTAATGAGTATGAAATACTAATGAAAGAACGAGAAAAAGAACTTAAAGACGAAAAGAAAAAACTTAGTGATTTTGAGAAAGATGAAGCTAATGAACACAATAACATTGTAAAAAGCAATATTACTATCAAAAACTCCGAACAAGAAATAGAGCAACTAACATCTGCCATTAGCAACAAGGAACTAGCGATTTCAAAAAATAATGAACTACTAAAAGCTAAAGAAGGTGAAATAGCTGGTAAAAGTGTAAAATCTATAAACACCAGTATCTCAGATATTAAAAAGGAGAATAAATCATTGTATAAATCCATTGAAAAACACAAAGAAAATATAGCCGAAATAAAAGGCGAAATAGCTATTCTAAATTCCTCACTTAAAGGCAATGAAACTGAAAAAGTCAACTTAAAGTCAGCAGAAAATATAGATAAAAAGGCTAGAAAAAGACTAAAAGCATTAAATAAAGAAGGACTGAAAACCATAGGAGAAATTGAAGAAAATAAAATATTAGTCGCTAATGAAGAAAACAATATTTCCAATTTAGAAGCTGATATCAAAGCGAACAATTCTAACATTGAGCTTTTACAAACCGAAATAGTTGACCATAATGAAGGTGCTTTAGAAGAACAATTAAAATTAATTGAAAAAGAAGCTAAAAAGTTAAGTCAAGAAAAGAAAGACCTTGAAAAAAAGATGAAAAAAGCTAATGAAAAAATAAGCAGTAATAATGAGAAAATAAGAATGAGTGAAGAAAATATAAAATCACTTAAAGATTCTCAAGAAAAACAAAAAATGAATATTAAAGAATCACTTAAAAAATTAAACTCTACTAAGAGTTCAATGAAAGAGTATAAATAACTACATATTCCTTCTATACTGACCACCAACTTCAAATAGAGCATTCGTTATTTGCCCTAGTGAACAAATTTTTGCCGCCTCCATCATTACTTCAAAAATGTTTTGGTTTTGTATGGCTGAATGTTGTAAACTATCTATCTGATTTTTAGAATCTGAGGCGTTATTTGCTATTAATTGCTGAAGCATTTTTATCTGATATTCCTTTTCTTCTTGGGTAGCTCTAATTACTTCCGAAGGAATAATAGTAGGAGAGCCTTTAGAATTCAAAAAGGTATTTACTCCAATGATTGGAAACTCACCTGTATGTTTGAGCATTTCATAATGCATAGACTCTTCTTGAATCTTTGAGCGTTGATACATAGTTTCCATCGCACCAAGCACACCTCCCCTCTCTGTAATCCTTTCAAATTCAAGTAATACGGCTTCTTCAACTAAATCAGTTAGCTCTTCAATAATGAAAGAGCCTTGCAAAGGATTTTCGTTTTTAGCTAAACCTAACTCTTTGTTAATTATTAGCTGTATAGCCATAGCTCGTCTTACAGAGTCTTCTGTTGGTGTTGTGATAGCCTCATCATAAGCGTTAGTATGCAAAGAATTACAATTATCATAAATAGCATACAAAGCTTGAAGGGTTGTTCTGATATCATTAAAATCAATCTCTTGTGCGTGTAAAGAACGACCAGAAGTTTGAATATGATACTTTAACATTTGAGCACGTTCATTAGCTCCATAACGTTGCTTCATGGCCTTAGCCCAAATACGTCTAGCTACACGCCCAATAACAGCATATTCAGGGTCAATACCGTTTGAGAAAAAGAAGGATAAGTTTGGACCAAACTTATTAATATCCATACCACGACTCAAATAGTATTCCACATAGGTAAAGCCATTTGCTAGTGTAAAGGCTAATTGGGAAATTGGATTTGCACCAGCCTCTGCAATATGATAACCAGAAATCGACACAGAGTAGAAGTTTCTAATTTCTTTGTCAATGAAATACTGTTGAACATCGCCCATCATTCTAAGTGCAAATTCGGTAGAGAATATACACGTGTTTTGTGCTTGATCTTCTTTTAAGATATCAGCTTGAACAGTACCTCTTACTACTTTTAATGTATCATACTTAATTTTGTTATAGACATCTATGGGTAAAACTTGATCGCCAGTAACTCCTAACAACATCAAACCAAGTCCATCATTACCTTCTGGTAATTCTCCTTGATAAGATGGACGTTCCTTACCTTTATAAATAGCATCTATTTTTTTCTGAACTTCTTTTTCTAGCTGGTTTTCTTTAATGTACAGTTCGCATTGTTGATCTATAGCAGCATTCATAAAGTAAGCTAATAACATAGGCGCAGGGCCATTGATAGTCATAGATACAGATGTAGATGAAGAGCATAGATTAAAACCTGAATAAAGTTTTTTAGCATCGTCTAAACAACAGATAGAAACTCCTGCATTACCTATTTTTCCATAAATGTCAGGTCTATAATCAGGGTCATTTCCATAAAGCGTAACCGAATCAAAAGCTGTGGACAAACGTTTGGCAGGCATACCTAAACTGACATAATGAAAACGCTTATTAGTACGTTCAGGCCCACCCTCACCAGCAAACATTCTAGTAGGATCTTCCCCTTCTCTTTTAAAAGGAAAAATACCTGAAGTGAAAGGGAATTTACCAGGCAAATTCTCTTGCAATTGCCAATGCAATAAATCACCCCAAGACGAATATTTTGGAACAGATATTTTAGGAATTTGTGAACCAGACAAAGATTCTGTATGAGTTTGAATAGATATTTCTTTGTTACGGACTTTATAAATAAATTTCTCCTTTTTATAAGCTTGTTTTATATCATTCCAACCCTCTATGAGCAACATATTCTTAGGGTCTAATTCTAGAATTCGTTCATCATAAATCGCTTTCAATTGTTTTTTTAATTGCTCTTTATCCTTGGATTTTGATTGTTCTACAGATTGTATAGAAGCGTTAAGTGCATACAACTCTTGAGCAACTATTTTTTGTTGTTCAGCCCAGCTATCATAAGCTCTATTAGTATCAGCAATTTCAGCTAAATACCTATTTCTCTTAGGTGGTATTACAAATATCTTTTCAGACATTTCTTTACTTATTTCAAAAGATGAATCTAAAGAAGCACCCGTCTTTTCCACCACTTTATTAATCAGAGCTTTATAAAGAGAATTAGCACCAGGATCATTAAATTGAGATGCTATAGTTCCAAAAACTGGCATTTGATTAACATCAGTTTCAAATAACTTATGATTACGCTGATATTGTTTTTTTACATCTCTCAATGCATCTAAAGAACCTCTTTTATCAAATTTGTTAATCGCTATAATGTCAGCAAAATCTAACATATCAATCTTTTCCAACTGAGTGGCTGCTCCGTACTCTGGCGTCATAACATACAAAGAAGTATCAGAATGTTCTAATATTTCGGTATCAGACTGTCCTATTCCTGAAGTTTCTAAAATTATCAAGTCATAATTTGCAGCTTTGAGAATATCCAAAGCCTTATTGACATGTGCAGACAAGGCTAAATTAGCTTGTCTAGTTGCCAATGAACGCATATAAACTCTATTGTTTTTGATAGCATTCATACGAATTCTATCGCCCAAAAGTGCCCCGCCTGTTTTACGTTTTGAAGGGTCAACAGAAATGATAGCTAGTCGTTTGTCACTAAAGTCAATTAAAAAACGACGAACTAACTCATCTACTAAAGAGGACTTACCAGCACCACCTGTTCCAGTAATTCCTAATACCGGTGTTTTTGATTGGTCTGCTAACTTTTTGATGGCGTTTAATTCTTTTTCAGACTCTTTTGGAAAATTCTCAGCAGCAGAAATTAATCGAGCTATATTTTGAACATTTGATAAATCTTTGATACAATCTTGAACATCTTTGCCAGTTGGAAAATCTGATTTTTGAACTAAATCGTTTATCATGCCTTGTAGACCCATAGCTCTACCATCATCTGGATGGTAAATACGGCATATACCATAGTCTTGTAATTCTTTAATTTCTTCGGGCAAAATAGTTCCACCACCACCAGCAAAAATACGTATGTGTCCTGACCCTTTTTCCTGAAGTAAATCGTACATATACTTTAGGTACTCGGTATGTCCTCCTTGGTATGAGGTCATAGCAATGGCATTGGCATCTTCTTCAATAGCACAATTGACCACTTCTTCTACTGAGCGGTCATGCCCTAAATGTATAACTTCACATCCAGTAGCTTGAATGATACGACGCATAATATTTATAGCCGCATCATGTCCGTCAAAAAGACTAGCAGCCGTAACTATTCGGATTTTATTTTTAGGTTGGTATGGGTTCGGTTCTTGCATTTTTAAATAACTTGGGTATGCA
This sequence comes from Flavobacteriales bacterium, assembly GCA_016779995.1. Taxonomy (NCBI): domain Bacteria; kingdom Pseudomonadati; phylum Bacteroidota; class Flavobacteriia; order Flavobacteriales; species Flavobacteriales bacterium. The sequence goes on along the minus strand of JADHMO010000008.1, from coordinate 27,525 downwards.
AATATATATTTTCGGTGCTTATTTTGGCTAAATTTGCACATCGCTTCTATAAAAAAAAATACCGTTATTCTAGGCGCTGGCATTACTGGACTCAGCACAGCTCATTATTTATCACTAAAAAATGAAGATTTTTTAGTACTGGAAAAAAACAATAGAGTAGGTGGAAATATATCCTCAGAAATAAAAGAGGGTTTTATTGTAGAAAATGGTCCTAATACCGTTTTGCTAAACAACGATTCCATTATCAATCTCATCAAAGTTTATGACTTATGGGACACTATCAGCGTTCCAAAAGAATCAGCAGAGAGCAATAGGTATGTGTTATTGAATGATAAATTGCACCTTCTACCAAGAAATCCTTCAGAATTTTTTAAAAGTCCACTGTTGTCTTTGAAAGAAAAGTTAAGACTCTTTAAAGAACCATTCATTCAAAAGCATAAACAAAATACTTCTGTTGCCGATTTTGTAAAAACACGCTTTGGAGAAGGTATCTTACACCAATTCGTTGAACCTTTCGTGACAGGTATTTATTCTGGAAACACCCATAATATGAGTGCCAAACATACCCTTAAATTACTATGGGAAGCAGAACAAGAATATGGTAGCGTAATTAAAGGTATGGCTAAAAAAAAGAAAAAGTCCAAAGCCAAAATGTTTAACTTGCCTAATGGATTATCTCAATTAACAAATGCCATAGCTAAACAATTGAACGCTCACATTCAATTGGATTGTCAGATTAAAAAAATTGAAAAAAAGGATAACGGCTACATTATTGAGACAGCCAAGGATACCATAAGTTGTCAAAATATTATATCAACACTACCCGCCTATGCACTAGCCCATTATGTAAATAATGAAAGGCTAAAAAATTGCCTTGAAGATGTTGAATATGTTCCAGTTGATGTTTTTCATTTCGGTTTCAATAAAAGTGATATAAATAACCACTCTCAAGGTTTTGGTGTTTTGAGTAAGGCAAGTGACAAGAAACATTTTTTAGGAATTCTATTCAACAGTCGTATTTTCTCTCATGTTTCTCCAACAGAAAAAGAGCTATTCACCGTTATAGTTGGCGGTAGCAGACAAAAGGAGTTGTGTCAATTAGAACCCTCAAAATTAAAATCATTAGTACTTGAAGAATTTATGGAGTTAATGGAAGTAAACAATGAACCTATTTTCTCTAATCATTATAGGTATTCGAAGGGTATTCCTCAGTACAATTTAAATCATCAATCTCTTCTTGATGCTATTCAGAATTTTGAAAATAATAATCCTAATTTTTATATATTAGGGAACTATTTTGACGGTATTTCTGTTAGCGATAGTGTTTCAAAAGCTGATAATTTTATACAAACTAATTTCTAAACTTCCATTTCTATTATGAAGTCTTTTAAAGTTATTCTAAGTGTCACTGCAGTTATTTTGGCAATCTTTTTATTTATTCCAGAAAATAACACCCCTATTGATTTCAACAGTGTGTACAAAGCACCATCTGAATCTCCTAGAGCTAGAAAATCATGGGACGCTAAACGATTAACAAACAGTCAGGGTGTTGTACCCAAAAATATCAGAACCAAAGAATTGCGTTTTGCTCAAAGCTTGCCCAATGACCTCAATAATTCTAATCTTACTTGGACAGCAGAAGGCCCTTATAATGTAGGTGGAAGAACTAGAGCTTTGGCCTATGATGTTACAGATGAAAACACCCTAATTGCTGGCGGGGCATCTGGAGGAATTTGGCGCTCTACGGACTTAGGACAAAGTTGGAACAAAATGACGAGACATTTCCAACTGCATAATGTAACCTGTATTGCACAAGATACTAGACCAGGCAAAGAAAACATCTGGTACTATGGTACTGGAGAATTAGCAGGAAACTCAGCCTCTGGCGATGGAGCCTATTTTGATGGTAATGGTATTTACAAGTCTATTGACAACGGCTTGACATGGGATTCTATAAGCTCTACCGCGGACAATAACCCTGCAGGAGGGTTTAATGTTTTTGATTTTGCTTGGAATATTGCTTTAGACCCTTCAAATCTTGATGAAGATGAAATGTACATGGCAACCTACGGTAGTATTTTACGCTCCGTAGATGGCGGAGAAAGTTGGCTGGAAGAGGTGGGCGGTGGAAATGCCTATTACACTAATGTGGATATTACTTCTGAAGGAGTAGTGTATGCCACACTTAGCTCTGATGGAACAGGTAAAGGAATATGGCGTTCTGCAGATGGTATGGAATGGACGAATATTATTCCTGATGGATTTGGAAATGTATATGGAAGAACAGCAATAGGAATAAATCCTTCTAATGAGAACGAGGTGTATTTCTTAACCGCAGAAACTGAAAATTCTGGACAATACACCAATACCTTTTTTGGAGGAGAAACCTGGACATCCTTTTGGAAATATACCTACCTGTGTGGTGATGGTAATGACACTTGTGGAAACTGGGTAAATCTTTCAGCTAATATACCAGCTAATCGCCCCACTACCTTTGATAATTTTAATGCTCAAGGTGGATACGATTTATTAGTGAAAGTAAAACCTGATGAGCCAAATGTAGTGTTTATTGGAGGCACGAACTTGTGGCGTTCAACAGACGGTTTTACTTCTGACAGTAATACTGTTCAGATAGGTGGCTACTTTGAAGGCTCTGACCATGGCTACGGAAACTGGGATATTTATAGCAAACATCATCCAGACCAACACGACCTTTTATTTTTACCTTCTGACAACAATATTATTTTGAGTGCAAATGATGGCGGTGTTTATAAATCTACAAACTGCATGGCTAGTCCACACTTATGGCAAAGTCTTAACAACGGCTACCAAACTACTCAATTGTATGCGGTAAACTTTGGAAAAGGAACAAGTGACTTAATAGTTGGAGGATTTCAAGATAATGGAAATTTTATCACTATCAGTGATGATGAAACAGACAGTTGGGTGATGCCTTTTAATGGCGATGGATGTTATAGCGTGGTCGCTGATAATGAAGAAGATTTCTACCTTCAAATTCAAAGAGGCGTATTATTCAAAATGAAATTAAATGCTCAAGGTCAAGTAATGGCTTATAACAGAATGGACCCACTAGATGCCGATACTTCGGATTATGATTTTATCAATTATTTGGTTATGGACCCCAATGATGATGACATCATTTATTTCAATAACAATACAACGCTTTGGAGAAATAATGATGCTGGTAATTATCCATATAACAATTCAAAAGAAAGAACAAATATTGGTTGGGAAGCCTTTACAGATACATCTTTAAATCCCATCAGTTGTATGGACGTGTCTACTTCTCCTGCTAATACGGTTTACTTGGGAACACAGAGAAGTTTAGTTTACAGAATAGATAATGCAAATGTTGGAGACCCTGAGTTAGTACAATTATCTAGCCTTGGAATTGGAAATAATAAATACATCTCTGCAGTAGAAGTTGACCCTACTAATTCTGACCGTGTATTGGTGTTAGCCTCCAATTATTCTACTTACAGTATTGTTTTTACAGACAATGGTGGACAAAGCTGGAAAAGAGTTGCTGGAAACTTAGAGGATAATATTGCAGGTGGTGGTAATGGCCCATCTATGCGTACTGCTGAAATTGCTGTCCTAGGAAGTGATACCTTGTACATTGTAGGAGGAAGTACTGGACTATACGCTACGGATAAACTCGAAGGTTATGATACCGAATGGACGCAAATAGGAACTGAAATAATAGGAAATGTAGTTGTAGAAAATATACGCTACAGAGAAAGTGATGGTAAACTTATTGTTGGAACTCATGGTACTGGCGTTTATTCAACTATTATAACATCCATTTATGATGTCTTTCCAGATTTAGTTGGCGTTCAAGAGGTAGATGATAAGACAAAGGTTAGTGTTTTTCCTAACCCAGCAAAAGACAAAGCTATTGTTGAATGGTCAAACGATATTGTTGTCAATAGAATAATAGTATCAGATGCTAGTGGAAAGATTGTTCTTAGTCAAAAAACAACTACTAATTCGTTTCAATTGCAAACATCTAATTGGGAGAAAGGAATTTACTTTATTACTCTTAAGGGAGAACAAGTAGAACAGACTCAAAAACTAGTTATCAACTAAGAGATAGCTTTAATCTGCTCTTGTAAAACAGCAATCTTTGCTTCGGCATCCGATTGCTTTTTTCTTTCCATTGCAACAACTTGTTCAGGAGCATTGTTCACAAAACGTTCATTAGAAAGCTTGCCCATTACTGACTTTAAAAAGCCTTGAGTATAATCCAACTCTGAGCGTAATTTTTCTAGCTCTGCTCCAACATCTATATTATCCGATAATGGCACAAAAAATTCGTTGGACTTCACCCTAAAAGAAAATGCTCCTTCAATAGTATCTGAGGTGTATGACAGTTCAGATAAATTGGCAAGTCGTGAAACCAAAGCGTCCGTTGACTTGGAAGTAGCTTCATTAGTCTTAATGAATAATTTTAGACTGTCTTTATTCGGTATTTGTTTATCTTTTCTTATTGTACGAATTGCAGAAACTATTTCAGTAGCGTAGTCAAAGTTAGAAAGAACATCATTTTTAATAGAAGAAGTCTTTGGCCATTCAGAAACAATAATATCTTCTGACCTGTTGGCTAAAAGATGCCATATTTCTTCGGTTAGGAAAGGCATAAAAGGATGCAATAGCTTCAATAAATTTTCCATTAAGCTAATGGTATTGTCTAAAGTTTTACTATCGATAGGCTTTTGATAATCTGGCTTAATAGACTCCAAATACCATGAACAGAAGTCGTCCCATACCAATCGATATGTTAGCATTAAAGCCTCTGAAATTCTATATTTGGAATAGGCATCATTAATTAATTCTAATGTATGCTGAAATTTATTTTCGAACCATTCAACTGCTATTTTAGAGGATTCTGGTTGTTCTATATCAGCAACTTCCCATCCTTTAATGAGGCGAGTAGCATTCCATATTTTATTGGAGAAGTTTCTACCCTGCTCGCATAAAGATTCATCAAATGGCAAGTCATTACCTGCTGGAGAAGATAAAAGCATACCTACTCTAACGCCATCCGCTCCATATTTCTCAATAAGTTCAATAGGGTCAGGTGAATTTCCAAGTGATTTAGACATCTTTCTACCTTGCTTATCACGTACAATTCCTGTCAGATAAACATTTTTAAAAGGCAAATCTCCTTTGTACTCGTAACCAGACATTATCATTCGAGCTACCCAAAAGAATAAAATCTCAGGAGCTGTTACCAAATCATTAGTAGGATAATAGTAGTTTATTTCTTCATTATCAGGATTTCTTATTCCATCAAAAACAGAGATAGGCCATAACCATGATGAAAACCAAGTATCCAATACATCTTCATCTTGTCTTAAATCAGAAATAGTAATGTCGGGCTTAATCTTTTGAGCCTCTGCTAGTGCTTCTCCAATTGATTCGGCTACTACATAATTATTACCATCATAATAATAAGCTGGAATTTGTTGCCCCCACCACAATTGTCTAGAAACACACCAATCTTTGATGTTTTCCATCCAGTGTCGGTAGGTATTTTTAAATTTTTCAGGATGGAATTTTATAGTGTCATTCATGACATTTTCTAAAGCTGGTTTAGAAAAGTTTTCCATTTTGAAAAACCACTGCATAGATAACTTAGGTTCTATGACAACATCCGTTCTTTCAGAAAAACCAACTTTATTAACTAAACTTTCCACCTCAACCAAATGCTTAGTTTTTTCTAACTCTTGAGCTATTTCTTTTCTTACAACAAATCGGTCCTTTCCTACAAATAATTGAGCAGATTCATTAAGTGTACCGTCATCGTTGAGTATATCTATGACTTCTAAATTATGTTTATCACCAAGCTGATAATCATTGATATCATGAGCAGGAGTAACTTTCAATGCTCCTGTACCAAACTCCATATCAACATAGTCATCAAAAATAATGGGTACAGAACGGTTAATAAGTGGCACAATGGCATTTTTGCCCTTGAGGTGGGCGTAACGTTCATCATTAGGATTGACACAAATGGCACTATCACCCAATATTGTTTCTGGACGAGTTGTGGCAACCGTTAAATATTCTTCAGTACCCTCAATTTTATAGCGTATGTGGTATAAATTAGATTGCACTTCCTTGTGAATCACCTCCTCGTCAGAAAGAGCAGTTTGTGCGCTTGGGTCCCAATTGACCATTCTTACGCCTCTATATATCAACCCTTTTCGGTGTAAATCAACAAATACCTTGATGACAGATTCACTCATATCATCGTCCATAGTAAACTTTGTTCTATTCCAATCACAAGAAGCCCCTAACTTTTTAAGTTGTTCGAGGATAATTCCACCGTGCTTTTCTTTCCACTCCCAAGCGTGAGTCATAAACTCCTCTCTGCTTAAGTCGGATTTGTCGATACCTTCGTTCGCTAACTTCTGTACAACCTTAGCTTCTGTTGCAATTGAAGCGTGATCCGTACCAGGCACCCAACACGCATTAAAACCTTGCATACGAGCTTTGCGAATTAATACATCTTGCAAGGTGTTATTTAACATATGCCCCATGTGAAGAACTCCCGTTACATTGGGTGGTGGAATGACTATGGTGTAAGCCTCTCTACTGTCTGGAATAGAATTAAAATAACCTTTTGCCAACCAATGGTCGTACCACTTTGCTTCAGCACTATTCGAATCGTATGTTTTTGGAATACTCATTTATATATATGTAATCGGATTGCCAAAAATAATATTTTAGACCTAAAATTGCTTAGATAAATAAGATAATTAGAATACAATAATTTGTTACATTTGTTGTTCTTATTTGTATAATGAATCAAAACATATATTTAAAGATGAAAAAGATATTTCTAGCAATAGCATTAATCAGTGGTTTTATGGTAGCACAAGCACAAACTAAAGCGCCTAATGAACAACAAGCTGTAAATGGTCCAAAGATGGAATTTGAAACCTCAGTTATGGATTATGGTCTTATCGAGCATAATGCAGATGGTAAAAGAGAATTTGTTTTGACTAATACAGGAAATGCACCTCTTATAATTTCTAATGCTAAAGGTAGTTGTGGATGTACTGTCCCTACTTGGCCAAAAGCACCAATTGCACCTGGCGAGTCTGCAACTATTGGAGTTAAATATGCTACTAACAGAATTGGAAAATTTACAAAAACAATTACGTTAACAACAAACGCTCCAGAAAAAACAAAGATTTTGACTATTAAAGGTGAAGTGAAAAAGCCTGTTGAAGCTCCAGCTGCACCGACAAAACCAAAAACTTCGGTTTTAGAAGTTAAATAATATAGAATTTCTGTTTTAAACTAATACCAACGCCCCCTTAATTGGGGGTGTTTTTTTATTCGATAGTTATGCCAAACATCTCTAATAAAGGCACAAAAATGCCTGAATCACCAATACGAAAGTTAGTTCCTTTTGCTGAAGGTGCTAAAAAAAAGGGTAAAACGGTATTTCACCTCAACATAGGCCAACCCGATATAGAATCACCCAAATTGGCACTTGACGCCATACATAATTTCAATCATAAGGTGGTAGAGTATAGCCATTCGGCAGGCTTTGAAAGCTATAGAAAAGGCTTAGCAACTTATTACCAAAAATTAGGAATTGACATAGACTACCATGACGTTATGGTAACGACTGGTGGCTCTGAAGCCTTGCTGTTTGGACTAAATTCCTGTTTAGACAATGGCGATGAAATCATAATTCCAGAACCTTTCTACGCCAATTACAACGGTTTCTCAATTTCTGCAGGGGTAAAGGTTAAGCCCATTACAACAAGCATTAATGATGGCTTTGCCCTACCTGCTATAGAAGAATTTGAAAAACTGATTACGCCTCAAACCAAAGCTATTATGATATGCAACCCAGGTAATCCTACTGGCTATTTGTATTCAAAAGAAGAATTAGAAACATTAAGAGATATCGTTATAAAACACGACTTATTTTTGTTTGCTGACGAAGTTTACAGAGAGTTTTGCTACGATGGTAACACACACCATTCTGTATTGAACATTGAAGGCTTGGAACAACACGCCGTAGTTATAGATTCTACTTCTAAACGATACAGCATGTGTGGTATTCGTGTGGGCTGTTTGATTTCTAAGAATAAAGAGCTTATGGCGACGGCCTTAAAATTTGCTCAAGCCCGTTTGTCACCACCAACCTTTGGTCAAGTAGCTGGTGAAGCGGCACTTAGTACACCTCAATCTTATTTTGATGAAGTCAGTACGGAGTATGTTCAACGTAGAGATTTACTGATAGAAGGGCTGAATAAAATAGAAGGCGTGATATGTCCAAAACCTAAAGGAGCCTTTTATTGCATCGCTCAATTGCCGGTTGATAATGCCGATAAATTCGCTCAATGGCTATTGGAAGAATTTGACCATGAAGGCAAAACGCTTATGGTAGCACCAGCAGCAGGTTTTTATTCTACACCTAATACGGGAACAAATCAAGTGCGTATTGCTTATGTACTGAACCAAGAAGCCCTTACTCAAGCTATTGTTTGTTTAGAAAAAGCTCTTGAAGTTTATCCGGGAAGAATAAGCTAATGGACTTAGAGAAACACCGAGCTCTAGTCCGACAAAAAGCGAAAGAAAACAAAAAGTTCTTTCAAAAACTCAAAGGCGTAAAACCCAAAGTCTTAGACCAAAAAATGCACCAATTGCATGAAGAAGTCTTTGCTTGTACCGATTGTTTGGAGTGTGCCAACTGCTGTAGCACTACAGGGCCATTATTTACCGATAAAGACATTGGCCGAATAGCCAAACACCTCCGAATAAAACCTTCAGAATTTACCGAGAAGTACTTAAGAATAGACGAAGACAAAGACTACGTTTTACAGCAAGTTCCCTGTGCTTTTCTTGGGAAAGATAATAGATGCAGTATTTATGACGTACGCCCAAAGGCTTGTCGTGAGTTCCCACACACCGACCGAATAAAACAACACCAAATACTCAACTTAACTCAAAAAAATGTGGCGGTTTGCCCAGCGGTTTACGAAATTGTGGAGAAACTTAAATCCATTTAGACTTTACAAATGCAATCCACATTCTGTTTTGTCTAAGCCTTCCCACCTGCCAGAACGGTTTTTTCCAGCCTTAGTACAATGTGTACAGCCAATAGATTCGTAACCTTTTGCGAACAAAGGATGAGCTGGTAAGCTTTTAGACTGAATAAATTCATCTCTAGTATCAACATCCATATCGAGTAAAGGGTGAAATTTGATGATATTGGGCTTTTGTTCAAACAAAGACATACGGCTTCTGTTGGTTGTTTGCCACATCATGACACCACTGACCCAAACTTTATGCTCCTGCTTGATTTTTTCTAATGGTTGAACCCTATTAAAATAACAACATTCGTTTGGTTTATGTAGCCACAGCTCTTGTTCACTGCACTTAAGTTGAACTTCGACCTTTGCCGAAATACTCACTACATTTAAATTAAAAAGATTGGTGAGATAGTCTTTATACTCTATCGTTTCATCAAAATGATGACCTGTATCAATAAAATAGATAGGTTGGGAATTATTAACTTCAGAAATTACTTTAAGTAAAATAGCTGAATAAGCCGAAAATGCAGAAGTCAGCATGATGTCATTGGCATCAAAATCTTTGTACAATTCCTCTACTCTTTTGTAAATGGAATATGAACTATAACGTTCATTGTAAGCTTTTAAATTGGGCATTAATTCAGTTTTAAACAATGAAAAATAAATTTTCAAATCATAAAAAAACTAAATAAAGGTTGAGCTAAAATAGCAATGAATATTGCTCTACAAATATAAAAAAACCTTATTGGTAAATAAGATAGGTATTTCTCATCTGTTCAAATTCTAGCAATTCTTCAGACCAACTTTGTCTAATTTCTTCTTCAGATTTTCCTTCAATAACGGATAACCTTAAAGTATTTCCACCAGCTAGTTTATCAAAGAAAGCATTGAAAAAGTCTTCTTTTTTTGGACATGCTTTATAGGCATCTATTAGAAAAGACAAATCTAATTGGCTGAGTGTAGCAAATTGGCTCAAATCTTGACCATAACATCTTTCTCCCTCATGTTTAGGATACTTGGCTCCTGCCCCGCTTTCTGGCACGAATGAATAATCGCTATCTAGATAAGGTGCGCCATAGTGCTGAAAAGGTAAATCTGTCCCTCTACCTACGCTTATAGTGGTTCCTTCAAACAAACATAAAGAGGGGTATAAATTGACAGCTTGAGCATTGGGCAAATTGGGTGATGGCTTTATCGGTAAATCGTATGGCATTTGCTTGTTATATCCCAACATAGGAATAACTGTTAATTCACATGCTACACTATCCGTTAGCCACTTCTCGCCATTTATCATTTGAGCATACTCGCCAATAGTCATACCGTGAACGATAGGTATGGGGTGCATCCCTACAAAAGAACGATAAGCAGTATCTAAAATAGGGCCATCAATATAGTGTCCATTGGGGTTAGGTCTATCCAAAACAATTAATGGAATATTGTTTTCTGCTGCCGCCTCCATCACATAATGCAAGGTCGAGATATAGGTATAAAAACGAGCACCTACATCTTGTATGTCAAACACTAATATTTCAATTCCTTCTAATTGTGAAGGACTCGGTTTTTTATTGCTCCCATACAAGGATATGATAGGAAGTCCTGTTTGTTCGTCAATTCCACTTTCTATGTGAGCACCTGCATCGGCAGTTCCTCTAAAACCGTGTTCTGGACTAAAGACTTTAAGCACTTGAAGCTTTGCGCTCAACAAAGAATCTACCAAATGTGTGGTTCCAATAAGAGAGCTTTGATTGCCTACTACACCAATAGCCTTATCCTTTAGTAATGGAAAATACTTAGCAGTTCTCTCTGCACCAACTTGCAAACTTTCATTTGCACTTGAACAATGTAAAAAGACCAAAAGGCAAAGGAATAAATGTTTAATTTTATAGCGCATAATTTATGAATGTATCATTTTTCATAGCCCAACGACTTATTGGCAAAAACGAACACCGTTTTTCTCGACCTGTTATTCGCATAGCTATTACAGCTATTGCTTTAAGTCTAACGGTTATGTTGATGTCGCTTGCTATCATAAAAGGTTTTCAAAACGAAATTACGGACAAAGTTATTGGTTTCAGTTCTCATATTCAAGTGAGTAATTTCAGTAACGGAAACTCCTACGAATCTACGCTTTTAAAACATACAGACTCCTTAAAACTATCTCTTTCAAAGATAAAAGGCATAAAACATATTCAATCCTATGCTACCAAAGCTGGTATTATTAAAACCGATAATGAAATTCAGGGAGTAGTACTGAAAGGTCTAAGTAGTGATTTTGATACCACATTTATAAAAAACATCTTAACACAAGGCAAGATACCATCTTTTGGAAGGCATAAAAAGTCTAATACAGTATTGATTTCTCAAACTATAGCCAATCAATTGAATCTAAACATTGGGGATGACTTTCAAATGTACTTTATCCAACAACCCGTTAGAGTTCGTCAATTTAAGATTGCAGGTATTTATGATAGTGGCGTTGCTGAATTTGACGAAATGCTAGTCTTAGGAGATATTGGACACATTCAGAAACTCAATAAATGGTCAGCAAATGATGTAGGAGGGTTAGAAATACAACTTCATGATTTTGAAGATTTAGAAAAGATAAATCAAGAAGTTTATTCCAATATAGGTTTTGATTTAAACGCTAGAACTGTTATTGATAATAACCCTCAGCTTTTTGATTGGCTTGATTTACAAAATATGAATGTTAGGGTTATACTAATCCTTATGCTAATTGTTGGGGCAATAAACATGATAACGGCCTTATTTATTCTTATTTTGGAGCAGTCTCAACTCATTGGTACACTAAAAGCTTTAGGAAGCCAAAACTGGCACATTAGAAAAGTGTTTATATATCATTCATTATACTTAATTCTAAGAGGCATGTTTTGGGGCAACTTAATAGGACTGAGCCTTTGTTGGATTCAGAAACAATTTCAAATTTTGGAATTAGATAAGAGCACTTATTATATGTCTTATGTACCCATTGACCTCAATATTGCTCATATTCTTGCATTAAATATAGGCACCTTCATTGTATGTTGGCTAATGCTTATTATTCCATCTTATTTAATCAGTAAAATAAATCCCATTAAAGCGATTCGATTTGAATAATAAAAGAAACATTAATGGTAAATTTGTACTATGAATTTTTATAATCACATTATAGAAACTATTGGTAATACCCCAATGGTAAAATTGAACAAAGTAGTTGATACAGAAGCTCTTGTTTTGGCTAAGGTAGAAAGTTTTAATCCTGGACATTCTACTAAGGACAGAATGGCTTTAAAAATGATTGAAGATGCAGAGAAAGCTGGACTTCTTAAAGAAGGTGGCACAGTAATTGAAGGCACTTCTGGCAATACTGGTATGGGCTTAGCTTTGGCTTGTATTCAGAAAGGATACAAACTCATTTGCACCATTTCAGATAAGCAGTCCAAAGAAAAAATGGATATTCTAAAAGCTATGGGTGCAGAGGTTTACGTTTGCCCAACTAATGTAGCTCCAGAACACCCCGAATCATACTACTCTGTTGCTAAACGTCTAAATGAAGAAATTCCAAACTCATTTTATCCCAATCAATACGATAATCTATCCAATAGATTAGCGCATTACGAATCCACTGGCCCTGAGATATGGGAACAAACAGATGGCAAAATCACCCATTTTATTGTTGGTGTTGGAACTGGCGGAACTATTTCAGGTATTGCAAAATTTCTCAAAGAAAAAAATTCAAAAATTAAAATTTGGGGTGTCGATTCTTACGGTTCTGTTTACAAAAAATATCATGAGACAGGAGAGTTTGATGAAAATGAGATTTATTCTTATATCACTGAAGGAATTGGAGAAGATATTTTGCCTAAAAATGTAGACTTTGACCTCATTGACCATTTTGAAAAAGTAACTGATAAAGATGGCGCTATCTATGCCCGTCGTTTAGCTAAAGAAGAAGGTATTTTTGCCGGATACTCATGTGGCAGTGCTATTGCTGGACTAAATCAGCTAAAAAGTCAACTGAAAAAAGATGATGTTGTCGTCGTACTATTACATGACCATGGAAGCAGATATGTTGGCAAGATATTTAACGATGATTGGATGAGAGAACAAAAGTTCATATAATAGTTAATAAACTATTTTAAATCATAAATAAGTCCATCTTTTAATGTGTATATTTACACTTTCTTAATTGAAGACGAACGAAAATATAATAATGAAGACTGCAAAATTCGATAAAAACCATTCTAAAGAATTCATTACTGAACTTAGAAAATCGGTTGATGAATATTTCAAAAAAAACAATAAAACAAGATTTGGTAATACTAACATGGTATTCAAAAGCATATTTATGCTTTCATTATACTATATTCCTTATGGTGTAGCTATTTCTGGTGTAGTAACAAATAATTGGATTTATTGGTTGCTTTGGGTATGTATGGGCGTAGGTATGTCAGGAATTGGACTTTCCATAATGCACGATGCTAATCACGGTTCATATTCAAAAAATAAAGTTGTGAATAGACTTTTTGGCATTACATTAAATCTAATGGGAGGAAGTGCTAAAAACTGGCGCATTCAACACAATAGATTGCATCATACTTTTACCAATGTTCACGAAATGGATCCCGATGTAAGCCCAATGGGATTACTTCGTTTTTCTCCTGATGCTCCCTTAAAAAGGATTCACAAACTACAACATATTTATGCTTGGTTCTTTTATGGTCTAATGACAATTTCGTGGGCTACAAATAAGGAGTTTAAACAACTAAATGATTTTAAAAAGGACGGTTTCATAAGTAAAAAAGAATACACACCATTAATGCTTGAAATGGTTGCTTGGAAAATTATTTATTACGCCTATATGTTTGTTATCCCTTACTTCATTGTTGGAGGTATTTCATTTGGGTTTTGGTTATTATGTTTTTTCAGTCTTCACTTTGTAGCGGGCTTTATTTTAGCTACCATTTTTCAAACGGCTCATATTATGCCAGAGTGCGATTATCCAGTAGCCAATGAAGAAGGAACAATTGAAAACAATTGGGCAATACACCAATTACAAACTACTTCTAATTACGCTCCTACAAGTCGATTTTTCTCTTGGTTTGTTGGAGGATTAAATTTTCAAGTTGAGCACCATTTATTTCCCAATATTTGTCACGTTCACTACAAGAACATTTCTCATATCGTAAAAGAAAAAGCTGAAAAGCATGGGTTACCATATTATAGTCAGAAAAGCTATATTCAGGCAATTATAGAACACACTAAAATGCTTAAATCTTTAGGACAAGCTTAAATTTTATAAAAGAATAGGACATAAAAAAACCACTCTATGAGTGGTTTTTTTATTGTTTATGCTTCAGCTGTTGGCCCACTAAAACTTAGTGGAATGTTGCTTTGAGTATCAACATTCTTGATTGAACCGTGTTGAGCTTCAAATTTAGATACGTTATCATTAAGAGCTTTTAAAAGACGCTTGGCGTGTTGTGGTGTCAAAACAATTCTTGATTTAACTTTTGCCTTAGGCACACCAGGCATAACCTTAATAAAATCGACAACAAATTCCGAGGGTGAATGGTTTATTATAGCCAAATTGCTATATATACCTTCAGCTACCTCTTCGGTCAGCTCAATATTAAGTCCCTTTTTATCTTCAGCCATATTGAAACTATTTATACTTCCTCAGAAGACACTTCTTCTTTGGCAGCCATTAACTGGTCAAACTCTTCTTGAGAACCAACTACAATATCGTCCCAAACACGAAGACCTGTACCTGCTGGAATTTTATGTCCAACAATAACATTCTCTTTCAAACCTTCTAAGCCATCTCGCTTACCGTTAATAGCAGCGGCGTTAAGAACTTTAGTAGTTTCTTGGAAGGAAGCAGCAGAAACCCAACTGTTAGTTTGTAGTGCAGCTCTAGTTATACCTTGAATACGTTGCTCACTCGTAGCAGGAACTGCATCACGAGCTTCAACAGTTTTCAAATCTTTTCTTCTCAATCTAGAATTTTCTTCTCTTAACTTTCTAGCAGAAACAATTTGACCTGCTTTAAGCACTTGAGAATCACCAGTTTCTTCAACCACTTTCATGCCAAAGATTCTGTCATTTTCTTCCATAAATTCTAACTTAGTAATGACTTGACCATCTAAGAATCTAGTGTCACCAGCATCAACAACATTCATCTTACGCATCATTTGTCTAACGATAACTTCGAAGTGCTTGTCATTAATCTTCATTCCCTGAAGTCTATATACTTCTTGAATTTCATTTACGATGTATTCTTGGACAGCAGTAGGACCTTTAATTCTCAAAATATCAGATGGTGTAATAGCACCATCACATAAAGGCATACCCGACTTTACAAAGTCGTTTTCCTGAACTAAAATATGTTTAGATAAAGGAATTAAGTATTTAGAAACTTCACCAGTTTTAGAAGTAATGATTACTTCTTTGTTACCACGCTTAATTTTTGAACCAAAAGTAACGATACCATCAATTTCAGTCACAACAGCCGGATTAGATGGATTACGCGCTTCGAATAACTCAGTCACACGAGGCAGACCGCCTGTAATATCACCTAAAGAAGATGCCAATCTTGGAATCTTTGCAATGATTTGTCCAGATTTAATGGTTTGTCCATCATTAACAGATAAGTGAGCTTTTACAGGGATACTATATGACCTTGTTTGCTCATCTTTCTTATTAATAACATTAATAGTAGGATTGAGTGTTTTATCCTTACGTTCAATCATTACTTTTTCTTCAAAACCAGTTTGTTCATCAGATTCTACTCGGTACGATAATCCTTCCTGAATATCTTGGAAGGCAATCTTTCCATCAAATTCTGAAATAATTACAGCATTGTACGGATCCCAATTACAAATCTTAGTTCCTTTCTTCACTTTCTTACCAGCTTCTATGTATAAGGTAGAACCGTAAGGAATGTTATTTGTTGAAAGAACTATACCTAGTTTTTCATCGATTATTCTAATCTCAGAAGTACGGCTAATTACCATTTTGATTTTTTCGCCATCTTCATTGACTGAATCGATAAGTTTCAAGTCGTCGATTTCAACCTTACCATCGAATTTAGCTACTACGCTAGATTCAGATGCAATTTTAGATGCTGTACCACCAAAGTGGAAGGTTCTTAATGTTAACTGTGTACCTGGTTCACCAATAGACTGAGCAGCAACTACACCAACTGTATCACCTGGTACAGCCATACTTGCTGTGGATAGGTTTCTTCCATAACATTTCGCACATACTCCTCTTTTGGCCTCACATGTAAGTACTGAACGTACTTCAACAGACTCGATTTTAGCCTCTTCAATACCTTTAGCCATGTTATCAGTAATCATCTCACCATTAGCAACGATGATATCGCCTTCTGTATCATAGATATCGTGTAATGAAACACGACCTGAAATTCTATCTTTCAATGGTTCGACGATTTCATCATTTTTCTTGTAAGCAGAAATTTCAAGACCTCTTAGAGTACCACAATCTTCTATCTTGACAACAACATCTTGTGATGAATCAACAAGTCTTCTTGTTAAATAACCCGCATCGGCTGTTTTAAGAGCTGTATCGGCAAGACCTTTACGAGCACCGTGAGTAGAAATAAAGTACTCAAGAATAGATAAACCTTCTTTAAAGTTGGCAATAATTGGATTTTCTATAATCGCAGCACCACTCTTATCACCTGATTTTTGTGGTTTTGCCATAAGACCTCTCATACCACCTAATTGCTTAATTTGTTCTTTAGAACCCCTTGCACCTGAGTCAAGCATCATATATACTGAATTGAATCCATCTTTATCAGAACTCAATTGCTTCATCACTTTTTCAGTAAGGTGGGCATTAGTATTAGACCAAATATCAATAACTTGGTTGTACCTTTCGTTATTGGTAATGAATCCCATATTGTAGTTGGCAGTTACTTCGTCAACCTGATTATACGCATCAGATACCATAGTATCTTTTTCTTCAGGAATTATAACGTCTCCAAGGTTAAAAGACAATCCACCTTTGAATGCAAAATTATAACCTATACCCTTGATATTATCTAGGAATTCTGCTGTTTTAGCAATACCAGAAACATTAAGGACTTCACCAATAATATCTCTTAAAGCTTTCTTTGTAAGTAGTGTGTCAATGAAACCTACTTCCTCAGGAACAAACTCATTAAATAAAACTCTACCAACTGAAGTTTCAATCAATTTAGTTTCTAATTCGCCTTTGTCATTCTTAATCTGAGCTCTTACTTTGATGTAAGCATGTAAGTCAACTCTACCTTCATTAAAGGCAATTTTAACTTCTTCATCAGAATAAAATGCTAAACCTTCTCCTTTAGCTCCTTTTAATGGCTTTGTCATATAGTATAAACCTAATACCATATCCTGAGATGGTACAGTAACTGGCGCACCATTAGCTGGATTCAGAATATTGTGAGAAGCTAACATTAAAAGCTGTGCTTCTAAAATTGCTGCTTCACCTAATGGTAAATGAACAGCCATTTGGTCACCATCAAAATCGGCATTAAATGCTGTACAAACAAGAGGGTGAAGACGAATAGCTTTTCCTTCTATCATTACTGGTTGGAAGGCCTGAATACCTAAACGGTGAAGAGTTGGGGCACGGTTTAGTAGAACAGGATGTCCTTTCATCACGTTCTCTAAAATATCCCAAACTACAGGCTCTCTTTTGTCAATAATCTTTTTAGCAGATTTTACTGTTTTAACAATACCTCTATCAATCATTTTACGAATAATGAAAGGCTTGAACAATTCAGCTGCCATATTTTTTGGCAAACCACATTCGTGCATTTTCAATTCAGGACCTACAACAATAACTGAACGTGCTGAATAATCCACACGCTTACCGAGTAGGTTTTGACGGAAACGTCCTTGCTTTCCTTTCAAACTATCAGATAATGATTTTAACGCTCTGTTAGATTCTGTTTTAACAGCACTTGATTTTCTAGAGTTATCAAATAATGAATCGACAGATTCTTGAAGCATTCTTTTTTCATTTCTTAGAATTACTTCAGGAGCTTTAATTTCTATTAATCTTTTCAGACGGTTATTTCTAATAATAACTCTTCTGTATAAGTCATTCAAGTCAGATGTCGCAAAACGACCACCATCTAATGGCACTAATGGTCTTAACTCAGGTGGAATAACAGGGATAACCTTAACAATCATCCACTCTGGTTTATTTTCTATTCTTGAATTTGCATCTCTAAATGATTCTATAACTTGTAATCTCTTTAGAGCCTCAGCTTTTCTTTGTTGTGAAGTTTCAGTATTAGCCTTGTGACGTAAGTCAAAAGATAATTGATCTAAATCAAGCTTTCTTAAAAGCTCTATCAATGCTTCAGCACCCATTTTAGCGATGAATTTCTTAGGGTCTTCATCGTCTAAGTAACGGTTTTCTGCTGGAATCTTTTCTAAAGCATCTAAGTACTCGTCTTCAGTTAAGAAATCTAAAAATTGTAGAGGTTCTCCTTCTTCATTGGTTGCTGAACCTGGCTGAATTACTACATACCTTTCGTAGTAAATAATCATATCCAACTTCTTACTTGGTAAACCTAGTAAATATCCTATTTTGTTAGGGTTAGATTTAGAATACCAAATGTGTGCAACCGGAACAACTAACTGAATATGACCTGTTCGTTCTCTACGTACTTTCTTTTCAGTTACTTCAACACCACAACGATCACATACTATACCTCTGTATCGAATACGCTTGTATTTACCACAATGACATTCAAAATCTTTGGTAGGACCAAAAATACGTTCACAGAATAAACCATCTCTTTCAGGTTTGTAAGTTCTGTAGTTAATAGTTTCTGGTTTTGTTACCTCTCCACTAGATTTAGAAAGTATATCTTCTGGTGAAGCTAGACTTATCGTAATATTATTGAAACTAGTGTTTACTTCGTTTTTACCTTTTCTTATTGCCATATCTATTTAATTATAGAGTATTAAGATTAAAATATTAGTCTAAAGTCACTTTAAGTCCAAGACCTAACAACTCGTGCATCAATACATTGAATGATTCAGGAATACCCGGTGTTGGCATCGGACTACCTTTTACAATAGCTTCATAAGCTTTAGCACGTCCTACTACATCATCAGATTTTACTGTTAACATTTCTTGAAGAATGTTTGCAGCACCATAACCTTCGAGTGCCCAAACCTCCATCTCACCAAGTCTTTGACCACCAAACTGAGCTTTACCACCGAGTGGCTGCTGAGTGATTAATGAGTAAGGACCTATTGAACGAGCATGCATCTTATCGTCAACCATGTGACCAAGTTTCAGCATGTAGATTATACCTACTGTTGCAGGTTGATCAAAACGCTCACCAGTACCACCGTCATAAAGATAGGTTTGTCCAAATCTTGGTAAACCAGCAGCATCAGTTTCTTTGTTGATGTCATCTATAGAAGCACCATCAAAAACAGGTGTAAAGTATTTTCTATCCAATTTTTGACCAGCCCAACCTAAAACAGTTTCATAAATCTGTCCGAGGTTCATACGAGATGGTACACCTAATGGATTTAATACAATATCTACTGTAGAACCATCTTCTAAGAACGGCATATCTTCATCACGAACAATTTTTGCAACGATACCTTTGTTACCGTGACGACCAGCTAACTTGTCACCTACTTGAACCTTACGTTTTTTAGCAACATAAACTTTAGCTAATTTAAGTACGCCTGCAGGAAGTTCATCTCCAACAGTTACTGCAAATTTCTTTCTACGGAAATCACTCAACAACTCGCTATTCTTTAATAAGAAGTTGTTCATTAAAGTTTGAATCTTCAGATTCAATTCTTTATCAACTACCCACTTTGTATTGTGTGTGTTTATTGTATTAAAATCAATTGCTTGAAGAGCTTTAAGCGTATATTTAACTCCTTTAGAAATTAAATCATCACCAAGATTGCTTACAATACCTTGTGAAGTCTTACCGCTTAAAATGGTAAATAATTTGTTAACTAGTATTGATTTGAGTTCAGCAGCTTTTTGATTGTACTCTTTTTCAATAATAGCAACAGTTTCTTTGTCCATTGCTCGTGTTCTCTTATCCTTAACAGATTTTGAGAATAACTTTTTGTCAATGACTACACCTTTAAATGAAGGTCTTGCTTTTAAAGAAGCATCTTTTACATCTCCAGCTTTATCACCAAAAATAGCTTTAAGAAGCTTTTCTTCAGGTGTTGGGTCAGATTCTCCTTTAGGCGTAATCTTACCGATGATGATATCACCAGCTTTGATGTCTGCTCCAATACGAATCATTCCGTTTTCATCTAAATCCTTAGTTGCTTCTTCAGAAACGTTAGGAATGTCTGCCGTCAATTCTTCTGGACCTCTCTTAGTATCTCTTACATTTACTAACATCTCTTCAATATGAATCGATGTAAATAAATCTTCTCTAACTACACGTTCAGAAAGTACAATTGCATCCTCAAAGTTATAACCTTTCCAAGGCATGAATGCCACTTTAAGGTTTCTACCAATGGCTAATTCACCATTTTGAGTTGCATATCCTTCACATAATACTTGCCCTTTAACAACTTTATCGCCTTTGACAACAATTGGTTTAAGGTTTATACATGTGTTTTGATTGGTTTTCTTGAATTTAGTAAGGCTATATACTTTTACTTCATCATCAAAAGATATTAACTTTTCTTCATCTGACATTTCATATCGAATATGAATTTCATTAGCATCAACATATTCAACTACACCATTGCCTTCAGCATTGACAAGTACTCTTGAGTCACGAGCTACTTGAGGTTCAAGTCCCGTACCAACAATTGGTGCATCTGCTTGTAACAAAGGAACAGCTTGACGCATCATGTTAGAACCCATCAGTGCACGGTTTGCATCATCGTGCTCTAAGAAAGGAATTAAAGAAGCAGCGATAGAGGCAATTTGATTTGGAGCAACATCCATCAAAGTAATGTTTTGTGGCTCTGTCACTGGATAGTCCCCTTCAAATCTTGCTTTTACACGATCTACTTCAAAATTACCTTTTTCAGTAATTGGAGCATTGGCTTGTGCAATAGTCATGTTATTTTCTTCCTCAGCAGTAAGATAAATTGGTTGTTCATCAACTTTCACAACACCTTCTTCTACCTTACGATAAGGTGTCTCAATAAATCCAAGATTATTTACTTTAGCATATACACAAAGTGAAGATATTAGACCAATATTTGGTCCCTCAGGAGTTTCAATTGGACATAATCTACCATAGTGAGTATAATGAACGTCACGCACCTCAAAACCAGCTCTTTCTCTTGAAAGACCACCAGGTCCTAGTGCAGACATTCTTCTTTTGTGTGTGACCTCAGCCAAAGGATTGGTTTGATCCATAAACTGAGACAACTGATTTGTTCCAAAGAATGAATTTATTACAGAGGATAGAGTTTTAGCGTTAATTAAATCAACTGGTGTAAACACCTCGTTGTCTCTAACATTCATTCTTTCTCTGATGGTTCTAGCCATTCTTGAAAGACCTAAACTAAATTGATTAGAAAGCTGTTCTCCAACTGTTCTTACCCTTCTGTTACTTAAGTGATCAATATCATCCACATTAGTTTTTGAGTTTGCTAACTCTACTAAGTTTTTAATGATTGAAATGATATCTTCTTTAGTTAAAATTTGGGTGTTAAAATCAACATCTAATCCCAATTTCTTATTAATTCTAAAACGTCCAACCTCACCTAGGCTATAACGTTGTTCAGAGAAAAATAATTTATCGATAATACCTCTTGCTGTTTCCTCATCTGGTGGCTCAGCATTACGAAGTTGTCTATAGATGTAAATAACAGCTTCTTTTTCAGAGTTAGTAGGGTCTTTTTGAAGCGTGTTGTAGATGATAGCATATTCAGAAGTAGAAACGTCTTCTTTGTGAAGAAGAACTGTTTTCGAACCTGAATCTATAATATCATCAATATGTTCTTTTTCAATGACAGTTTCTCTGTCAATAATGACTTCGTTTCTTTCGATAGAAACAACCTCCCCAGTATCTTCATCTACGAAGTCTTCTATCCAAGTTTTAAGTATTCTAGCCGCTAACTTTCTACCAACTACTCTTTTCAAAGCAGCTTTGCTAACTCTTACCTCGTCAGCTAAGTTGAAAATCTCTAGAATATCTTTATCGTTTTCAAAACCAATGGAACGTAACAATGTAGTTACAGGTAACTTTTTCTTTCTGTCAATATATGCGTACATGACATTGTGTATGTCTGTAGCAAATTCTATCCACGAACCTTTGAAAGGTATTACTCTAGCCGAATATAATTTTGCTCCATTGGCATGGAAGCTGTGACCAAAGAATACCCCTGGCGAACGGTGTAACTGAGAAACTACCACTCTTTCAGCACCGTTTATTACAAATGAACCCTTAGGAGTCACATAAGGAACCGAACCTAAAAAAACTTCTTGTTCGATGGTTTCAAAATCCTCGTGATCAGGGTCTGTACAGTATAATTTAAGTTTTGCTTTCAAAGGCACTTTGTAAGTTAATCCTCTTTCAATACACTCTTCGATGGAGTATCTTGGCGGGTCGATGTTATAATCAATAAACTCTAATACAAAGTTATTTCTTGAATCAGAAATTGGAAAATGATCATTGAACACTTGCCATAAACCTTCTTCTTTTCTAGTATCAGCTGAAACACCGATTTGGAAAAAGTCTTTGAAAGCACCTATTTGAATATCCAGAAAATCAGGATATGTAAGCTGATTTTTGATAGATGCAAAATTGATTCTATTGGTAGTTTTATTTGAAGCCAACTTGGTAAATTTTTTTGTTAAAAAATAAATCGTTTGTAAACACAAAAGGGTTTAAGCTTTAAACGCATGTTTAAAGCCTAAACCATTAAGGATAGTAGTGTAAACTTATTTAAGTTCCACTTCAGCACCTGCACCCTCAAGTTGGGTTTTTAATGCTTCAGCTTCATCTTTAGATACACCTTCTTTTATTGGAGCTGGTGCACCGTCTACAATATCTTTAGCTTCTTTAAGACCAAGACCTGTTAACTCTTTTACAAGTTTTACAACAGCTAACTTAGATCCTCCAGCGGCTTTTAAGATAACATCGAATTCTGATTTCTCTTCAGCAGCGTCTCCGCCACCTCCAGCAGCAGGACCAGCAACAGCTACAGCAGCAGCTGCAGGCTCTATTCCGTACTCATCTTTTAAGATATCAGCTAATTCACTTACTTCTTTTACAGTCAAGTTTACTAACTGTTCTGCGAAAGCTTTTAAATCTGCCATTTTTAATTTAGTTTAATTGTTATACATTTTATTTAATGTGGAAGCATTAAAAATTAGTGGTGCGTAATCACTAAGATTTTTATTCTGATCGCTCAGATAATGTTTTTAAAATTCCAGAAAGTTGACCTCCTGCTGATTGCAGCGAAGAAATAACTGTCTTCGGTGGTGACTGAAGTAGTGTAATAATATCCCCAATCAACTCGTCTTTTGACTTGAGTGAGCATAACACCTCAACCTGATCATCACCAAAATAGAAACTCTCTTCAATAAACGCCGACTTCAAAAGTGGCTTATCTCCTTTCTTTCTAAATTCTTTAATAATTTTTGCTGGAGCATTTGTAGCCTCTGCAAACATAATTGCTGTATTTCCTTTTAAAGAATCATACATTTGAGCAAAGTCAACATCATTTTTCTCCATTGCTTTTCTAAGTAATGTATTTTTAATCACTTGGATTTGAACATTACTTTTGTAGCATAAACGTCTTAAGTCACTGTTCTTTGCAGCATTTAAACCAGCAATATCAGTAAGATAAAAGTTTTTATTTTCGACTAGTTGAGCACTTAGCTCATCAATTGCTTTATTTTTTTCTTCTCTTGTCATAACTAATAACTGATTTAGATAGATTTTTCATCAATTCGAACACTTGGACTCATCGTCGAAGACATATAAACACTTTGCATATATGTACCTTTTGCCGCAGATGGCTTAAGCTTCAATATTGTTTGTATAAGTTCATTGGCGTTATCGACTAATTTTGAAGGATCAAAAGAGGCTTTACCAATTGCACAATGGATAATTCCAAATTTGTCTACTTTAAAATCGATTTTACCTTTCTTAACGTCAGAAACTGCTTTACCAACTTCCATAGTTACTGTACCAGTCTTAGGGTTAGGCATTAAACCTCTTGGTCCTAAAACACGACCTAAAGCACCTAATTTGCCCATAACAGAAGGCATTGTAATGATGACGTCAACATCCGTCCAGCCTTCTTTTAGTTTTTCGATGTAATCCTCAAGACCAACATAATCAGCACCTGCTTCTTTAGCTTCAGCTTCTTTGTCAGCTGTTACTAATGCTAGTACTTTAACATCTTTACCTGTACCATGAGGAAGTGTTACAACACCTCTAACCATCTGGTTGGCTTGTCTTGGATCAACACCTAATTTAACGGCGATGTCCACTGATGCATCAAACTTAGCTTTAGAAATTGACTTCATTAAACCTGCTGCATCAGATAAAGAATAAGCTGTAGTCTTATCAATAAGAGCAGAAGCTTCTTTCATATTTTTACTAACTCCCATATCCTTATTTTTTTTGTGGTGCAGTACCACCTTTAACTGTTAAACCCATACTTCTTGCTGTTCCAGCAATCATCATCATAGCTGAATCTAATGTGAAAGCATTTAAATCTGCCATTTTATCTTCAGCAATAGTTTTGATTTGATCCCAGCTAACAGAACCTACTTTAGTTCTATTAGGTTCTCCGGAACCTTTTTTCTTTTTTGATGCTTCCAACAACTGAACTGCTGCTGGTGCAGTTTTGATAACAAACTCAAAAGATTTGTCAGCAAAAACAGTGATAACAACAGGAACAATTTTTCCTTGTTTTTCTTGAGTTCTAGCGTTAAACTGCTTACAAAACTCCATGATGTTTACCCCAGCCGCACCTAGTGCAGGACCAACTGGCGGTGAAGGATTAGCTGCGCCTCCTCTAACCTGTAATTTTACTATTTTACTTACTTCTTTAGCCATTACTTAAATTTGTTTTAGAAATTACTTGGTTGAAATTGGAAGCATTAATGTTTCAACAAAGTAAAATCGGTTGTTTACATATTTATTCTTTTTCGACTTGCATAAAACTCAATTCAACAGGAGTCTTACGTCCAAATATTTTTACTGTAACTTTTAATTTTTTCTTTTGTTCATCAATTTCTTCAATGAAACCACTGAAAGAGTTAAATGGTCCATCAATTACCTTAACTGACTCACCTACTACATAAGGAATTACTATTTCTTCATCGGTAATAGCTAATTCATCAACCTTTCCGAGTATTCTATTGACCTCTGACATTCTCATTGGTACAGGTTCACCACCTTTAGTAGCACCTAAAAAACCGATTACACCAGGAACTGATTTAATAATATGAGGCACTTCACCGACAAGATTTGCTTCAACTAAAATGTATCCAGGAAAAAAATTTCTTTCTTTACTGACTTTCTTACCATTTCTAATTTGAAAAACTTTCTCAGTGGGCACAAGAATCTGAGAAACAAAATCTGAGAGGTTTAATCTTGAAATTTCATTCTCAATATATGTGCAAACTTTCTTTTCTTGTCCGCCAATTGCTCTTACTACGTACCAGTGTTTATCTGCCATATCCTTTTTTAAAATAAGCCATATAACACCTCTAGAACATTACGAAAACTTAAATCCATAACATATACTATAAGTGCAATGATTAATGAAGCAATTGCTACTACGATTGAGCTACTTTGTAACTCTTTCCATGTAGGCCAAGAGACTTTATTCATTAAGTCGTCGGCTGATTCTTTTATGTATTCGACAAATTTTGCCATTTCATTTAATGTTTAAGCACGGGTGGAGAGACTCGAACTCCCAACCAATGGTTTTGGAGACCACTACTCTACCAATTGAGCTACACCCGTAAATACAGCAATAGGAAAGGCCTAAATTAGACCTTTCCTGTGTTGCTGTTAGTAAAAATTATTACTAGCCGATAATCTCAGTAATCTGACCAGCACCTACAGTTCTACCACCCTCACGGATTGCAAAACGAAGACCTTGGCTCATCGCTACTTTGTTGATTAACTCAACCGTAATTGTTAGGTTGTCACCTGGCATTACCATTTCAGTACCTTCTGGCAACTGGATTTCACCAGTTACGTCAGTAGTTCTTAAATAGAACTGTGGACGGTATTTGTTGTGGAATGGCGTATGACGACCACCTTCTTCTTTTTTCAAAATATAAACCTCAGCTTTGAATTTAGTGTGAGGTGTTACAGAACCTGGTTTACAGATTACCATACCTCTTTTGATATCTGATTTCTCAATACCACGAAGTAAGATACCTACGTTGTCACCCGCTTCACCTCTATCTAAGATTTTACGGAACATCTCAACACCAGTAACTGTTGAACCTAATTTCTCAGCACCCATACCGATGATATCAACCGCATCACCTGTGTTTGCAACACCTGTTTCGATACGACCTGTAGCAACAGTACCACGTCCTGTAATAGTAAATACATCCTCGATTGGCATCAAGAAGTCTTTAGCGTTATCACGAACTGGCTCTGGAATATATGCATCAACACTATCCATTAATTTCATTACTGTATCTACCCACTGAGCTTCACCGTTAAGTGCACCCAAAGCAGAACCTGCAACAACTGGAGCATTATCTCCATCATAGTCATAGAAAGAAAGTAATTCTCTCACTTCCATCTCTACTAATTCTAGTAACTCCTCGTCGTCTACCATATCCACTTTGTTAAGGAATACAACAACAGCAGGAACACCTACCTGACGAGCTAAAAGGATGTGCTCTCTTGTCTGAGGCATAGGACCATCAGTTGCAGCACATACTAAAATTGCACCGTCCATTTGAGCAGCACCAGTAACCATGTTCTTTACGTAATCGGCGTGACCTGGACAGTCAACGTGAGCGTAGTGACGGTTAGTTGTTTCATACTCTACGTGAGCAGTGTTAATTGTAATACCTCTCTCTTTTTCTTCTGGAGCGTTATCGATAGAGTCAAACGCTTGAGCCTCAGCCAATCCAGCGTCCGCCAATACCTTAGTAATAGCGGCAGTCAAGGTAGTTTTACCGTGGTCAACGTGACCAATTGTACCAATGTTTAAGTGTGGTTTGGTACGATTAAAATTCTCTTTTGCCATAGCTAGCTATTTAAAATTAATTAATAATTAAACCTCCTACTAAAGAAAGGCTGTTTTTTTATTTCAATTGAGCCAATGACGGGAATTGAACCCGTGACCTCTTCCTTACCAAGGAAACGCTCTACCCCTGAGCTACATCGGCTTAGATTAAGAGCGGGAGACGGGATTCGAACCCGCGACCCTCAGCTTGGAAGGCTGATGCTCTGGCCAGCTGAGCTACTCCC